>NZ_CAUTOU010000070.1:0-10264 GCF_963539965.1 uncultured Propionibacterium sp. | reverse complement strand
GCCATGATCTTCGCGCCCGAGGCGGTCGGCCTGCACGCCGAGCCGCCGTCCGGCTCCCCGCGCAGCGTCCTGCCCGGCACCGTCGAGGCCGTCGACGAGACGGGCGGACTGGTCGCCGTGCGGCTGAGGCTCGACGGCGGGGTGCTCGTCCGCGCCCGCGTCACGACGGTCGCCTGGGCCGAGCTCGGCGCTCCGGTGGGCGGGCGCCTGTGGGCCGTCGTCAAGGCGACGCAGGTGCGGGCGGTGCCGCTGGCGTGAGCCGGTCCGCAAGGGGGAGAACGTGTTTACAACGAGATCTGTTACTGACACAATGGTTTCTGCGTCCTGCTCCCGCCACCGAGGGGAGCCCGGTGACGGTCTCCTGAATCTCAAGGCCACCGGCCGGTTGCGAGGGGTTCGGACCCGGAGCCCTGCACGGAACGGGCTGGACATGTCACAGCTGAGATCGGTCGATCTCGATCCGGGCGCATGCCGAAGGACGGGCGCGGGCTCCCGGGGAGCGACCGGTGCGGATCGCCGGGTTTGTCGGTGCCGAGTGCCAGAATCCTTCTCATAGGCGGGGACGCCTCACGGTTGACGCGATCCACCGGTGATCTTCCCAGGAGAAGGAGCGGACCAATGACTCAGCTCAGCTATGACGTACTGCGCGAGGCCGTTTCAGGGGGTGCGGTCGCCTTGCGGTCCCGCGCCGTCCTGCAACCCGCCGGCGGTCCTGGGTCGAAGGTTTTCCCTCCGACCTATGGCGTGCCCGACAGAGCTGAGACGAAGTATGCGGTCGAGGACCGCTTGGTGGACGGGCGCACGTGCCGGGCCGTGCTGCTGGCCTCGGTGGCCGACCAGGCCAATCGTATGGAGCTGGGGCTGTTGAGCGGGCTCGAGTCGGGGCAGCTGGCCTTCCCCAACCCCTACGTCGACTTCACGGAGAGCGAGGACCTCGCCGATCTCGGCCGCATCAGTGCTCTTCAGGCGCCGCATCGCCTTGCGGACGCCGTCTTCCGCGACAGCATGCTCGACGGCACGCTCTTCCGCCTCTCCGATCTGGGCCGGCGAGTCACCGATGCCACGCCCGATGCCGCCACGGCCCTGTATGCGGCGGCGCCGCACGCCTTGGTCTTCGGGATGTGGGACTCGACGGGCCCCAAGGGGGGTCTGGGTGCCAGGTTCCAGCGCGCGCTGGTGTCCGAGATCGTCGGCGAGGACGCCCAGCCCGGTATCAGCGTTGGCAGCCGCGTCGACCCGCTGCAGATCGCGCGTTCCGCCGCGGTCGTGTACGAGGCCGAGGACCCCGATGAACGGTGGACCCTGGACGAGGCCCTGGCCAAGCGGGAGAGGGGCAGGCCCGTGGAGTTCAAGATCAAGCACGGTGGCGACTCCGGCAGGCCGGCGGCGATCAACCACGGGAACGTCACTCCGTCACTGAACGAAGCCTCCGGTGGTGTCACGGTCTCCCGCGCCGTCCAGACGACCGTGCTCTCACTCGCGGCGCTGCGCAAACTGCGTTTCCCCCGGGCCGTCGACGACAGCCCGCTGCAGGGCGAGGAACGGGCCACGGCCGAACTTGCGGCGCGCACCGCGCTGGCCGCCCTCGCCGTGGCCGCCATCGCCTACCAGCGTGAGCAGGACTACGACCTCCGGTCGCGGTGCCTGCTCATCCCCGAGGCCGCACCCGTTCTCGAGATGCTCCCGCGGTACGGCACCACGACCCGGGAATTCGAGCTCTCCGCCGACCATGCGGCCGAGCTGCTGCGCGCGGCCTCCGAGGCGGCAGCGGGCGCCGGCATGGGGTGGCCCGCTGAGCAGACGCGCCTGGTCCCGGCCCCGAAACTGAAGGACCTCATTCGCCGGAGCCGGGCCCAGCTCAGCAGCGTCGTCCCCGGCGAGGGCGGCGGGGACTGATGCTCGCCCTGTCCGTGCAGTTCCTGACGGGGCGCTACACGGCGACCGCGCACGACGATCGCGACCGTTGCGAGTGGCCGCCGCATCCTGCCAGGCTCTTCTCGGCGCTCGCGGACGCCTGGGGCAGCGCTGAGCAGCCGGATGACGCCGAGCGGGCCGTCCTCGAGCGCTTGGAGCACCTCGGCCCGCCCCAGCTCAGCGCGCCCGAGGCCGTGCCGCGCACGGTCCGCACCCACTACGTCCCGGTCAACGGTAGGAGTTCCCATCCGGGGCACCGTGGGAAGCAGCCACGCACCTTCCCCTCCTGCACACTGGGCGCCCACCCGGACCGACCGGGCGCCGGCGTGTGCGACTGCGTCCAGTACATCTGGCCGCGGGCGGAGTGGTCGCAGTCGGACCGGTCGATCCTCGACGGCCTCCTGGCGCGAGTCGCCAGGCTCGGGCACTCGTCCAGCCTGGTCAACTGCACCCTCGTCGACCTTCCCGATGAACCGACCCATGTGCCGTCCCCGACTCCTGCTCCTGAGGATGACGCACTGCGCACGGTGGCACCCGGTCAGCTCAAGGCCCTCGAGTCGGAGCACCGCCGGCACAGGGCGAGCGTTCCCCGTTCTCTTCCCCACACCCGGACCGTCTACGCGAGACGCGGTACGGTCGATCGGCAGCCCCAGGCCGTCTGCGTGCCATCCTGCGCCGGTGAATGGTACGCCTTCGAGCTCTTCGCCGAGGGCGCCGGAACGCGGCGGGGGATCCGCCCGGAGGCGCTGATAAGTCTCACCTTCGCCTGGCATGCGGCGCTCGGGGCCCGGCCGGGGTGCAGTCCCCGAGCACTCGACGGGGCCGGCCTCATCGGGCTTCCCAGAGTGGGTCCTCACGGCAGCGGCGACCTGCTGGGAGCCGCAGCCATCATCCCCCGGGTCATGCCCGATCCCGAGAAGGCGGCTCTCCGCGCGTGCCTGGCCGGTTGGCTCGGGGACGAGGGCTCGGTGCGTGCGGGGGCTGACCGCGTCCGATTCGTCAGGACGGCCCGTAAGCCCTTGAGGACGCTTCAACCCGGCACGTGGGGGGACGACCCGACCGGTCACCGGGACTGGGCCACGGCGACCCCCATCGCCGTGCCGCTCCGGCGACCGCGCACGGAGCCGGAATGGGCCGGGGTGGAGAGCTGGATCGCCGATGCTCTTACCGCCGTGGGTCTGCCTCGTGCCCGAAGAGTCAGTGCTTCGGCCGCCCCACCGCTGAGCGGGACCGTTCCGGCGCGGGGTTACCCATCGTTCCAGCACAACGGGAGGCGAATGTTCCTCACCCACGCGCGAATCCATCTGGACGCCCCGGTGACGGGGCCGTTGCTGCTGGGCGTGGGGAGTCGTCTGGGGCTGGGGCTCATGAAACCTCTGCGAGGCCGGCATGCCTGAGATCTTGTTCGAGGAGTTCTACCAGGAGGCCTGGCACAGGCCTCCGCACCGCTGGCAGTGCCGGCTCGCCCACCAGGTGCTGGCCGACAGGAAGTGGCCGGATGTCATCGACCTGCCCACCGGGGCCGGGAAGACCAGTGCGCTCGACGTGGCGGTCTACTGCCTCGCCCTCGAACCCTGCGTCTTCCCCCGCAGGGTGGTGTTCGTCGTCGACCGCCGGGTCGTCGTCGATCAGACGGCCGGGCATGCGCGCGCCTTGGCCCGGACGCTGCGCGGGAGCCTCGACGCGGCCGGACCGTCGCCGCTGCGCTCCGTCGCTGAACGCCTCTCGGCGCACACCGGCGGCGGGGAGCCGCTCGACGTGGACGGGTTGCGTGGAGGAGACAGGGGCGATGCGGTCGTCGGGGGCGAGTGGGCACGACGCCCCGATCAGCCCGCGGTCATCGTCTCGACGGTCGACCAGTTCGGTTCCCGACTGCTCTTCGACGGCTACGGGGTGAGCCCCTCCATGAAGCCGGTCCATGCCGGCCTCACCGGCAACGACTGCCTCGTGCTGCTCGACGAGGTGCAGTTGAGCACGGCTTTCGCCGAGACCCTGCGGTACCTCCAGGAGGAGGCGCACGGTGTGCGCGGCCCGTGCCCCAGCCGCTGGCAGGTCGTCCAGATGTCGGCGACACCGGTGGGCGACCAGGGCCGCAGGTTCGCCCTCGTCCCCGAAGAGAAGAACGACGGCAGCGAGCTCGCCAAAAGGGTCTCTGCCCCCAAACGGGCCCGGCTGGTGCCCATCGGCACGAAGCGCCAGACAGCCCGGGAGGCCTGGTCGGCGGCCCTGCCCGGCTTGCTCAAGAAACTGCCCGTCACGGACGGGACGGTGGGGGTCGTCGTCAACCGGGTGGCGACCGCCTCAGAGATCGGGCGCGTGCTCGACGAGCTGGGCGAGCAGTCCGTCGTCCTGACCGGCAGGATGCGCGCCCAGGAGCGCTGCGAGAACGAGAAGCTGGCGTTCGACTGGGCCGACCCGGCGGCCGCCCGGCGGGCCGGGCGCCGATTCGTCGTGGCGACCCAGTGCATCGAGGTGGGGGCCGATCTGAGCTTCGATGCGCTGATCACCGAGGTCTGCCCGCTCTCGTCGCTGCGACAGCGCTTCGGGCGCCTCGACCGCCGTGGCCTTGTCGCGGCGTCCGGGGCCGTGGCGGGCGCCCTCGTGGTGGGGGTCCGGGCCGAGTTGGAGGGCAGGAGCCCCGACCCGGTCTACGGCGGGGCCCTGCGCGCCACCTGGAAGGAGCTGGAGGAGCGCCACGGCCAGGACGAGTTCGACGCTGGTCCGCTCTCATTGCGCCCCGACGAGTTCGGCCCGGCCGTCGAGACCCCGCCGGAGCACGCCGCCGTACTCATGCCGGTCCACCTCGACCTGCTGTCGTGGACCGACCCCCACCCGAGATTCGCACCCGAGGTCGCCCCATTCCTCCACGGCTTCCGGGAACCCGACCAGGACGTGTCGGTGCTCTGGCGCAAGGACGTCGACGCCGACGACGAGATTCTCGCTCAGGAGGCTCTCGCATTCCTGCCGCCCATGGACGGCGAGCGGATCGAGGTTCCCGTTTCCGCGGTCCGGCACTGGCTGGGGCGGCAGCGCCTCGACCGCGTCCTGGCCGACGTCGACGTGTCCGCCGGGGCGGGTACCACTGGCGAGAACTCGTCCGACGGGAAGGGCGGGAGGATCGCCTGGCGATGGACACCCGACGGCGTCGAAGGAGTGCGTTCAGCCGCCATCGCACCCGGCGACGTGCTGATCGTCCCATGCGCCTACGGCGGGCTCTCGGCTTCGGGCGTCTGGAGCCCGGACTCCGCGGAGCCGGTGGAGGACATCGCCGACGAGCTCTGCGGATCGGTCCGCGGGACTCCGTCCTCCGGCGGCAGCGATCCGGGCGGCGCGCTCATCCGTCTCGGTCCGACCGTGCTCGGGGCCGGGGCGGATGCGGACGGCGATCCCGACGACGTGGCGGAGGCCGTGGCCGAACGGATCCTGGACTTCTTCCCGGTGGCACGCGGCGACATCGCCGCCTACGGCCCCGAGGGGAACCGGAGATGGGCCATCGACCGCCGGCCGGCGGCGCGGTCCCACCCTCCGGGCGGGTCGGATCGGGCGAACTCCTTCAGGGGGGCCGAGGTCCTTCTACGGGAGCACCTGTGGGGCGTCGGTGCCGTGGCCGAGGACTTCGCACGCCACTGCGGGCTGCCCAAGGAGACCATCGATGACCTCCGCCTGGCGGGGGAGCTGCACGATCTCGGGAAGCTGGACGACCGGTTCCAGGAGGAGTTGCACGGCGATCGGCTGGCCGCAGCCGCCGCGCCGGAGCCGCTGGCCAAGTCGGCGGGGCCGATGCGGTCCCACTGGGTCTACCCGTCCGGGATGCGTCACGAATTCCTGAGCGCCGAGATGGCGGCGACCCACCAGCTGCTGCTCCAGCAGGCTCACGACTCGGATCTCGTCCTGCACCTCATCACCACTCACCACGGCCGGGCGCGGCCGCTTCCCCTTGTCGTTAACGACCCGTCTGCCCGGCAGGTGAGGGGGATGATCGGCGGCACGCGGATCACCGCCGGCACCGATCTGCCCCATCGGACAGTCGGGGCGGCCTCGGTGGAACGCTTCGTGGCTCTCACGAGACGGTATGGCTGGTACGGGGTGGCCTGGCTGGAGGCCATCCTCCGGCTGGCGGATCACCGCCGCAGCGAGGCGGAGAGCCGCGGAGGGGCTGGAACTTCCGGCGAGAGCGCCGCAGCGGGGGGAGGGGAACCACGATGGGCGCGCCTCTGACGCTGAGCGGCCTCGACGGTCGGAACCCGATGGCTTATTTCGCCGCCATCGGTGTCCTTCTCGCAGCGGGGCGGGTCAGGCCGGAGACCCGGCCTCGGCTGGCCTGGGCCGACGAACCACTGCCCCGACCCCTCCTGCACACTGCCCTGAACCGCGACGAACTGGTCGGGGCCCTCGACGAGGACCGTCGGGCCTGGGCCGGTGCGCCGGCCCTGCAGGGCACACAGAAGTCCTCCGATGACATCAAGTTCGGTCTCGCCGACCAGCGGGAATATCTGCTCACGTGCCGCAGTGCGGACGACGGCGGCCGTAGCGCACTGCTCGGGGCGGCCCTTGTCGCAGAGGCGAGCATGGCGGGAATGAAAAAGAACGAGGGCAAGCCCACGGATCTGCACTTCACCGCTGGACGGCAACGGTTCCTCACCATCGCCCGCAGGCTCCAGCGGGACGTCACGTCGGTTCACCTGCAGGAGGCCTTGTGGGGGCCGTGGCGATATGATCAACGACTGCCGACGTTCAAGTGGGACGTCACGGACGATCGCGTGTACGCCTTGAGCGCCTCCGAGCCCAGCAGCACGAAGAAGAAGACGGTTCCAGGGGCCGACTGGCTGGCCCTGATGGGTCTGAGTGCGTTCCCGGTGATCCGCGAACCCGGCCGTTCCGCTCCTCCCTGCGTGGCTGGCACCTGGAAGAGGGGGCTCTTCCGCTGGGGCCTGTGGTCCGAGCCGCTGACGGACGACGCGGTGCGGACGCTGATCGCGTCCCAGTGGCCGACCGATCAGGTGCCGCTCTTCAGAACGGGGGTCTTCCGAGTCATGACGGCGCATATCAGAAGAAGATCGGATTCAGGTGGTTGCGGGTCCTTCTCGCCGGCGTCGGTCCTCTGGGAAGGGCCGTTGGCGAGTGAAGGAAAGGGATGGCATGACTGATCCCCTCACCCCGACCGGGGCCCGGGCGGACCGGCGGGTGTCCGCGATCCGCTGGGAGCTGCGCACCCGTCACCCCTACCCCGCCTGGGCTGGAATTCTCGCCACCGACCGGCTGCGCTATCTCGTGGCGGCCGGGCTCGAGGGCTCCCCCGATCCGGAGGACTTCCTGCTCACCGGGCACGGCGCCGGGCCCGAGACCGAGGAGCGCTTCGGCTATCACGCCCACGCGCACTGGCTGTGGCTCGAGGACGATAACCGGAACGTCGTGGAGCTCGCGCTGTGGGCGCGCGCCGGGCTGGCGGCCGCGCAGCGCGAGCAGGCGCTGGGCGTCAGGCGGCTGACGCGCCCGAGCTTCAGACAGAAAGGTTTCCAGCCGGGCGAACTGAGCATCAGCGGGGTCGGCTCGGCCGTTGATGTCCTGCCGGAACTGGGCGGCGGTTGTTCCAGCACGGTGTGGGCGTCGTCGGTTCCCTATCTGATGACGCGGCACACCAAACGCTCCCGATTGTGGGAAGATGTTGTGGCACAAGACGTGCAGCGGTACTTGGATTATTACCACGGGGTGGGTGCAGTGAGGCTCATCGCTCTTCAGTTCGGCAAGGCGGCATTGAATTATCGGACGACCCGGTGGGACCCGGGCGATCCCCCTTCCGAGGCGATCTGGATCGAACGCATGGAGGTCGACGTCCCCCTGGCCGGTCCGGTCTGTCTGGGACGTCACAGCCATTTTGGATTCGGCCGTTTCGTCCCGCTGGCCGATGGCTTGATCTGCGATCCGGGCCTGTCATGAGCACGTACGCCGCGCAGCCCGAGTTGTTGCCCGCGCGGATGCTGAATGAATACGTCTACTGCCCGCGGCTGTTCTACCTCGAATGGGTCGATCAGCGGTGGGCGCCGAATGATGACACCGTGGAGGGCGGGTTCGCCCATCGGTCGGTGGACTCCCGGGGCGGTCGCATGCCCTGGCCGGATCCTGACCGGGGGCCGGCGCCGCGCACCTCGTACTCGGTGGCCCTCAGCGACGAGGGGTGGGGGCTCTCCGCGGTCGTCGACCGGGTCGACAACGACGACGGCACCAGCATCCCGGTCGACCACAAGAAGGGGCATCCCCGGCCCGACGGCCAACCGTGGCCGGCCGACCGTGCCCAAGTGCTCGCCTATGCGGCGCTGCTCGACGCAGCGGGGTACCGGGTCGACCATGCGGAGCTCTTCTACGCCGAGGGGCATCGAACGGTCTCCGTTCCGTGGAACGACGAGGCCTCTGCCGAGCTGCGCAGAATGATCTCGGGTGCCCGGGAACTGGCCGATGCCCTCGTGCCTCCCCCTCCCCTGGTCGACAGTCCCCGGTGTCCTCGGTGCTCGTTGGTGGGGCTGTGTCTTCCCGATGAGACGAACGTTCTGCTCGACCGGTCCTCCGTGGGCGAGAGGAGCGTACTTCCCCGGGACCCCGACGACCGGCCTCTGTACGTGACCGAACAGGGGGCCTATGTCTCGTCCAGGAGTGGCCGCATCGTCGTCAGCAAGAACGGCGAGGAACTCGCCGATGTCCGCTTGCTGGACGTCTCGCAGTTGTGCGTGTTCGGGCACGTCCAGATCAGCACCCAGGCGATCACCCGTATCCTGTCCGCAGGGGCGCCCGTTCTGTGGATGAGCTACGGGGGCTGGCTCAATGGGTGGGCGCAGGGCAGTCCGAGCAAGCATGTCCAGCTCCTGAGAAGGCAGGTGCTGTCCCCCGACGGGGTCATCATTGCCCGTCGGATCATCTCGGGGAAGATACGGAACCAGCGCACGATGCTGCGTCGGAATGCGAAGTCCTCGGTCGCACCGGGGACGCTGGGCAGCATGCGCGACCTGGCGAATGCTGCCGAGGGCGCGAAATCACGCTCGGCGTTGCTCGGTTTCGAGGGCACGGCCGCGCGGCTGTACTTCGGGAACTTCTCCCGCATGCTCAGCCCCGGGGGTGAGTTCGGCTCGGAGTTCGACATCAATGGGCGGACCCGTCGCCCACCCACGGACCCCGTCAATGCCCTGCTCGGGCTGTGCTACGCGCTCCTCACGAAGGATCTCGTCGCGGTATGCCTGAGCGTGGGGCTCGACCCCTACCTAGGGGTTCTCCACGCGCCTCGTTACGGTCGCCCCGCTCTTGTGCTCGATTTGACGGAAGAGTTCCGCCCACTGGTTGCTGACTCAGTGGTGCTCCAAGTTCTCAACAACGGGGAGATCGGACCGGAGGACTTCATCCGCAGGGGCATCGGCTGTCAGCTGACGAAGCCCGGGCGGAAGAAGCTCATAGCCGCCTATGAACGGAGGCTGGAGACCGAGATAACGCATCCGGTGTTCGGTTATCGGGTCAGCTACCGGAGATGCTTCGAGGTGCAGGCCCGCCTGCTAGCCGCCGTGCTGATCGGAGAAATTCCCGAGTATACGCCCTTCGTGACCAGGTAAGTCATGGCGCGACGAAGATACCTGATCGCTTACGACATCGCGGACCCGAGAAGGCTGCGCATGACGGTCAAACTCATGGAGGACTTCGGCACGAGGCTGCAGTACTCCGTCTTCCTGTGCGATTTGAGGCGCGCTGAGCTCTTCGCTTGGCGCGAATTGCTGGCCGATATCATTGAGCTGGAGGAGGATTCTGTTGTCGTCATCGACCTGGGAGCGGTGGGGACGACGCCCATCGAGATCATCGGCCTGTCGAAGGGCCTCCCCCGGGAAGGCCCTCTCATCGTGTAAGCTAGGCTTCGAGCGCTTCACTCCCGCGACGGCCTCGCGGGAGCTCTCGCAGCCTTGTCAGAAGCAGTTTTGCCTTGACAACTTTACAGAGAGGACCTTCCATGACCCCATGATCTCGGTGCTGCTCGTGGCTCGGGCCATCACAGCTTGTCAAGTACCACGAAATGTGGGAGCATTTCCCCATCCATTTAGATGGGGCTCCATTGAAGCATATCTGCATCGGCTGACCGGCCCATGGCTCCTGGGCGCTTTCCCCATCCATTTAGATGGGGCTCCATTGAAGCATTGACGCGCCCGGGACTCTCGAAAATGCTCGCGGATTTCCCCATCCATTTAGATGGGGCTCCATTGAAGCCTTTTGTCTGGGCGAAGAGGTTCGCGTCGTCGGCGATTTCCCCATCCATTTAGATGGGGCTCCATTGAAGCTTCCGGGCGGCGTAGGCGGCGAAAACCTCGCACACCATTTCCCC
>NZ_CAUTOU010000069.1:0-10820 GCF_963539965.1 uncultured Propionibacterium sp. | reverse complement strand
CCGCCGGTGAGCTCCTTGACCTTGGCCGCGCCCTCCTCGCCGCGCTCGGCGATGACGACGTCGGCGCCGAACTCGCGCGCGAGGGCGGCCCGGTCCTCGTGGCGGGAGAAGGCGATGACCTTCTCGGAGCCGAGCGCCTTGGCCGCCAGGACCGCGGACAGGCCCACCGCGCCGTCGCCGACGACGGCGACCGTCTTGCCGGGGCCGGCCTCGGCGGCGACCGCGCCGAACCATCCGGTGCCGAGCACATCGGAGGCGGCCAGCAGGGAGGCGAGGACCCCGGGGTCCTCGGGCTTGCCGCCGGGGACGGCCACGAGCGTGCCGTCGGCCTGCGGCACGCGGGTGTACTGGGCCTGCGTGTCGCCCATGAAGCCGCCGTTGACGCAGCGGGACGGGTAGCCGGAGGCGCAGATCTCGCAGGTGTTGTCGGACAGGCAGAAGGAGCCGACGACGAAGTCGCCGACCTTGATGTTCTTCACATCGGAGCCGGTCTCGACGACGGTGCCGATGTACTCGTGGCCCATCGGGGACTCCTCGACGGGCTGGATCCCGCGGTAGGGCCACAGGTCGGAGCCGCAGATGCAGGCGATCTCGACCTTGAGGACGGCGTCAGTGGGATCGACGACGTGAGGGATGGGACGGTCCTCGACCGTGACATCGCCCGGTGCGTGCATGATGACGCCGCGCATGGTCTCGTCCATGTGGTGATCTCCTCTGATCATGGGTATGGGAAAATGCCGCCCCGGACAAGGGGCGGCATGTCCAGGCTAGGCGTTCCGGGAAAATCCGTCCCGCTGCCCGCGCATCCCGGACGGCCCCGGGGCGGCCCGCTCACTCCTGCAGGCGCAGCGCCTCGCCCAGCGGGATCCGGCGCACGTGGAGCGGGTGCGGCCCGGCCACCAGTGAATAGGCGCCGAAGGCGATGGTGATCTCCTCGGCGACCATGGCCGCGGGCACGGTGAGCACGAAGTTCGCGTCGTAACCGATGAAGACGCGGGCGATGCCCCGCTTCAGGGCGCCGATGACGAGCGCCGGGCTCACCAGCAGGGAGGTGGCGACGGTCAGGGTCGCCGTGCGCGCGTCCTGCTCGGTCATGGTGCTGGCCACGGAGCCCTCCGGCAGGTCGAGCGCGGCGTCGGACGGATAGCCGTTGAAGGAGCCGGCGTCGCGCCCGAGCATCCCGTTGAGCGCCTCGCGGGACATGCAGACGCGCACATCCGTGCTGTTGCCCCGGGTGCCCGCGACGGTGAGTCGGTGCTCCTGCCCGGTGCATTCGTCGGTGAGGGTGAGCACCTCGTCCACTGCGACATCTGTCTTGTCCAGCAGGCCGGTGCCGGTGCCGGCCAGGTCGACCGGCGCGGTCAGCGTGTAGGAGTAGGCGGAATCTGGTGCGGAAGGGCAGGCGCGTCGCGCGGTGGCCGCGGCGCAGGCTCAGGGTGACCTCGCAGAGCACCGTGACGCGGGCCTCGCCCTGCCCGAAGCTCTTCGTCAGCCGATCGACGCGGACGAAGGACGGATCGTCTGCCGGCGCGGGGGAGACGCCGGAACGGGATGCGCCGGGCATGGGGCTCTTTTTCGTTGAGGGCCCCCTGAGCTTATTCTCGGGCGCGCCGCCGGGACAGCCCCCTCCGGGAGGACCCGCCCCGCCCGCGAATGAGCCTCGGCCCCGCAGGCGCACCCCCACCTGCGCGAACACCGCGCCGTTTCCAGCACCACGCACATGTCCGCGGTGCTCGCGCAGGGCGAGGGGTGCGGGAGGACGGAGGGGGACGGGGGAATGCCCCGGCGTCACCCGTCGAACGGCTCGACACCGTGCGCGAGCCGGTCGGCGATGGCCTCGAGGGCCTCCGCCTCGTCGAGACCGTCGGCGAGCACCAGCACCTCGTCGCCCTGCCCGACGCCGAGGGCCAGGACATCGAGTCGGCGGGCCAGGGAGACCCGCTCGCCGTGGCAGCTCAGCCACAGCGACGACTCGAACTGTTCGGCGGCGCGGGCCAGGAGGGCCGCCGAGCGCGCGTGCACCCCGAGCGGGTCGCTGATGGTGACGGGCCGGCTGATCACGGGCTCAGCCCTCGATCGAGATCGTCGAGCCGATGGTCAGCGCGGGGGGCCGGCCCTGCACGTGCAGGGTGCCCTCCAACTGGGCCTGCTCGGCGCCGTCGAAGTTGATCGTGATGTGTCCCAGGCCGTCCAGGTTCTTGCGCACGAGGCCGCCGACGGCGGTGATCGGGAAGGCCGCGCCGTCGATGACGAGCCGGTCGCCGGGCTCGATGTCGGCGGTGGACTGGTTCATGTCGATGGTGAAGCAGAAGTCGGCGAGCGAGGCGGGGGCGCCGGCGCCGAACAGCACGTACATGCCCTGGTCGGCGAACGAGGCGGCCTCGGGGCCGATGCCCTTGACGGTGGTGGTGTAGATCTGAGCCATGTCGATCTCCTGGTGGGGTCGGGTTGGTTTCTCGTGTTCGATGCGCGGGGGAGATGCGCGGGCGCCGCTCCGGGCTCCCCGGCGCGCAGGACCGGGGAGCCGAGCGCATCAGCTGGTGCCGGCGTACAGGCCGATGGAGGCCAGCCAGGCCACGGCCACGCGCGGGACGCCGTTGACGAAGCGGGAGTAGAGCACGGCCGGGACGCCGATCTCGACCGTCTCCGCCTCGGCCTCGGCCAGGCCCAGGGCGACCGGGATGAAGTCGCAGCCGTTCTGCGTGTTGATGGCGAACAGGGCCGGCAGCGCCAGGCCCGGGTTGACGGCGCCCTTGCCGATCTCCACGCCGATGAGCGTGCCGATGACCTGGCCGATGACCCCGCCGGGGCCGAGCAGCGGCGACAGGAACGGCAGCGAGCAGATGAAGCCGAGGGCGAGCAGGCCAGGGCCCGAACCGACCAGCGGCGACAGGGTCCGGGAGATCCACCCGCCCAGGCCGGAGCCCTGGATGATGCCGATGAGCATGGCGACGAAACCCATGAACGGCAGGATCGTCGTGATCATCGTCTGGATGGCGTCGCGGCCGGCCTGGTAGAAGATGGCGATGACCCTGCCCGCGCCCAGGCCGATCCTCTCCAGCAGGTTCTTGTTCCTCTTCCGGGCCAGTGACTCGGAGACCTTCATCCCGGACGAGTAGCGCACCTCGCCGTCGCCCTCGGCCTCCGCCGTGGCCGCCGTGCTCTCGGCGGTCCGGGCGCCGCCCTCTGCGGTGCCGGCCGCAGTGGACGCGCCCGCGGCGGCACCGGCCGGCACCGCGCCGGACCCGGCGAGGCTCACCTGGTCGGGGCCGACGGCCGAGACGTAGATGGACTCGTTGATGAACTGCGCCAGCGGGCCGGCCCTGCCGGTCGGCATGACGTTGACGGTGGGGATGCCCTTCTTCGGGTAGAGCCCGCAGCGCAGCGTGCCGCCGCAGTCGATGACGGCGACCGCCGTCTCCTCGTCCGGAACCGTGGTGTTGAAGCCGTTGACGGCCTCCATGCCCGACAGCTCCGCCATCTTGTCGACGACCTCGGGCTTGGCGCCGCCGCCGACGATGTAGACGATCTTGTTCCTCGCGCCCTCGGCCTTGATGGTCAGGGGGCCGCCGTAGCCGGAGGCGCCGTGCGCGATGGTGATCACCTGGTAGGTCATCGAGAACTCCTTCCCCCGCTCAAGCGGTCCTCAGCTCGCGGCCGAGCCGGACGCCCTGCTGCCTCTCGACCCATCGGGTGATGAAATCGGTGCTCCAGCCGCCGACGAAGTTCATGACGAGGCCGACGAGCAGGTAGCGGATGGCCAGCGGCATGGTGGGCAGACCCAGCTCGGTGATGCCGTTGGCGATGCCGAGCCAGATGAACAGCTCACCGGGGTTGATGTGCGGGAACACGCCGTTGCTGGTGTGGCAGAACTGCATGCCGGCGGCCGCGTACGACGGCTTGTGGAACTCGGGCAGGAAACGGCCGAGTGACAGGGCCATGGGGTTGGCCAGCATGAAGGCGCCGACGAACGGCAGGATCATGTAGCGGCTGACGGGGTTGCCGGACGCGTGGCGGGCCAGGGCGTTGATGCGGTCCTGGCCGATCATGCCGATGAGGGAGTTCATGAAGATGAGCAGGACGAGGACGAGGGGAACGGTCGTGCTCATCCAGCTGATGAAGGTGCTGGCGCCCTGCTGGAACAGGCCGATGAACCACTCGGCCGCCCTGACGACGATGTTCATGGAGTCACTCCTTCCAGTCGAGTGAGTCGGGTTGGCCTCACGGCCGTTCCGGTGGCCGTGACGACGTCGGTCGCGGCGGGCCGTGCCCGGACGGCGATGATCCGCTTCTTCCCGGGCCGACCGCTGGGGGCCTGCTGCGGGGCCGTGCCCGCCCTGGGGCCGGGCAGCCTCGCGAGGAGACGCCCGAGCGGGCTCAGCGGCTCCTCCGGGACGCCGCCGTCCCGGACCGTGATCCAATTGCTCCGGGCGTTCTCGACGGCCAGCCGCAGGCCCTTCGGGCAGCCGCGCAGCGAGGCCGGGTCGAGGTCGCGGATGCGCCGGCCGGTGACGCCGGCCAGCGGCCTGAACCGGGCCAGGACGGTCAGGCCCGACATCGCCGTGGCCTCGACGACGATGCCGTCCTCGTCGAGCAGCAGCATGACGATGGCGCCGGCGCTCAGCGCGTTCTTGCGCTTGCCGATCGCCACCTTGCCGCGCCTGCGCAGCGCGCCGTAGGACGCCGAGAAGTTCCTCATCTGCATCCTGGCGAAGTACATCTGGCCCAGATGGGCCACGCCGAGTGCGATGAGGAGGAACCAGAGATTCATGTCAGCTCTCCTCGAGATGGGCCGGGTTGTTCGTCATGTAGAGGAAGAACTGCTCGTACGAGGTGAAGCGGCTGATCCGGTCCAGGCCGGCCCGGTCGGCCGCCAGGCGGATCACTTCGTCGTAGATGTCGACGAGCAGCGTGTCGTCGTAGTCGTTCTTGGCGGGCACGCCGAGCAGGACGATGAGGCGCAGGCCCTCCTCGTCCCCGGCGCGGGGTACGACGCCGATGGCCAGGACGAGCCTGTCCGCGCCGTCGGGCAGGGCCGCGTGGGGGAAGGCCACCTCGGGGCTGATGAGCATGGTGGCCCGCTCCTGGCGTTCGCGGATGCGTGCGTCGAACCCGGCCGGCAGCTGCCCGGAGGCGATGAACCGGTCGAGCATCACCGCGAGCAGCTCCTCGTAGTCCGGACCGGGATCGAGCACCGTGAAACGCTCGCCGGTGAGCAGACCGGCCAGCAGCGAGCGGGTGCCGGCGCCGAGCATCACCTGAACGCCCCGGTCGAAGCGCAGCCGGTTGATGTGGCGCAGCAGCTCGTCGCGGTCGAAGACCTCGGCCAGGCGGATCGTCGGCGTCGAGGTGCGCAGTGGCCGGGTGGTCGTGGTGATGACCAGGTCGAGACCGTCCAGGACGTCCGCGGTGGCCTCGTCGGGGCCGAGCAGCGTGTACCGGGTGGAATCGGCCATCACCTTCGCGAGCTCCAGCTGCGTCAGCCGGGCCGAGACCCCGCCGCCGCGGGTCACCACGCCGACCCGGTAGGCCGGTGCGGTGAGTGTGCGGTGCTCCTCGATGAAGACCTGGAAGTAGCCGGTGAGAAGCTGCTTCTCGTCGTCGCCGACGGCCAGGCGGAGCTCGCGGTCGATGACCTGCGCGGTGATGGTGGCCATCTGATGGGCCACCGGGTAGGCGCTGCGCAGGTCGGTGCTCGGGCCGGTGCCGATGCGGATGCCGAAGCGCAGCCGGTTGATCATGAAAGTCAGGTGGTGGGCGAAGGCCGTCAGCATCGTCGAGGCCGGGATCTCGATGCCCATCTGGGCGGCGATCTCGGGCAGGATCTTCCCCAGCAGCGGACGGATCTCGGCGGAGGCGGGGAAGCGCTTCAGGCGACGCTGGTCGTGCGGGGTGTGCATGCCGATGACGGGCAGTGTCATGAAGACCGCCTCGTTGTCGTCCACCGGCAGCTGCAGCACCGCGCTCACCGCGGCGACGAGCCGGACGCCGAAGTCGTGGGCGCCGTCCCGGCGGACGGCCTCGTAGCCGTCGGGCAGTGCGCTGAGCGGATGACCGGTGAGCGTGCGGTCCAGCATCACCGTGTACCAGCGCGTGATCTCCTGGATCGACGGGATCGGGACCCGGTACTCGGCGGCGATGCGGTCGACCGGCTCGAGCAGGGGCTCGTCGATCGGGTAGCCGGAGTAGACGGCCGGGTAGTGGTGGTCGAGGATGTACAGGCGCCGGCTCAGCTCGTCGCCGTGCCATTCCAGACCCCGGTTCGGGCGTCCGGCGATGGTGATGCCGTAGGCGGCACTGCGTTCGCGCAGGGTGCCGAGGTCGTTGAGCACGGTGGAGCGGCCCACCGACATCTCGCGGGCGAGGTCGTCGACGAGGACGGGGCCGGTGGCGCGGGCCAGGCGGGCGATGATGTGGCCGCCACGGGTGCCGGGGTCGTTGAAGGAGGCGGAGCCGTCGACGAGTTCGGTGCGCAGCAGCGCGTAGCGGTCGCGGTCGATCACCCACAGGCGGTAGCGGCCCCGGTCGAGTCGCACCTGGGCGGCCCTGCCGAGGACGGAGTTCAGCTCGTGGACGTCGTTCGTGATCGTCTTCGCGCCGACCCCGAGACGGTCTTGGAGCGCCTCGGGGCCGGCCGAGAGATGCCGCTCCAGGTGAAGGAGAATCTCTGCTCGTCTGTTCACGGTGGTCCTGCTCGGTCGAGCGTGCGTCGTTGCAGTGGTCCGCTCCGTGCCGGCCGGTGCCGGCCGGCACGGAGCGGTGGATCTCGCGGATCAGCCGTGCGACTTCCCGCCGGTGACGGTGACGGTCGTGCCCGTGATGTACGCGGATCGGTCCGATGCGAGGAAGCACACGATGTCGGCGACCTCGTCGAGCGTGCCGGGACGACCCAGCGGGATGGTCCTGCTGTAGTCGGGCGACAGCTGCTCGACGGTCGTGTTGCGCGTGTATGCGAGTGCCTCATTGTAGGCGGGGCTGCGCAGGCCGGTGGGCTCGAGGATGCCGGGAGCGGCGCCGACGACGCGGATGCCCAGCGGGCCGAGCTCCTTGGCCCACGACAGGGTGAAGCCGTTGAGAGCGCCCTTGGTGGCCGAGTACGCCGACTGGCCCCTCGAGCCCTCGGAGCCGGCCTCGGAGGTGATGTTGATGACGATGCCCTTGCCGGCCCTGATGAGACGACGGGCCACGGCCTGGGTCATGAGGAACGCGCCCTTGACGTTCACGCCGACCATGAAGTCGAATGCCTCCTCGTCCAGCTCGTACTGGGGGGCCTCGCCCCTGGCGTCGACGAGCAGCCGCGGCTGGTTGACGCCGGCGTTGTTGACCAGGACGTCGATCCTGCCGAAATGCTCCTCGACCGCGGCGACCGCGGCCTCGACGGCCGCGGCGTCGGTGACGTCGGCGCTCACGTTGAACACGCCGCTGGCCTCGTCCACCCCGTCGGTGACGGCCAGGTCGAGGCAGGCGACCCGGGCGCCGGCGGCGCGCAGGCCGCCGACGATGTGTTCGCCGATGCCGGAGTCGCCCCCGGTGACGATGACGACCCGGTCATCGAGTTCCAGCCACGTGTTCGTCTTCGTCGTTGATGGCATTGATGGCTCCGTTCCAGCTGCTCGTGCGGTGACGGAACCGACGGTACGGTCGGTGCCCGGTGCCGTGAACGGCTTCTTCTGCTACCGGGTTTCCGGTTCTCGGAAAAAGACCGGACGAACGGTCGCCCCGCTCCCGGCCGCCGGGTCGTTTCCTCCCGAATTCCCTGGCCAGAAGGCCGTCGAAGGCTTTGTCGGGCTGGGGCGACGGGTCGTTGGGCGGCACGGTGGCCATCGCCGGGCGAGCCGCGGCCCACCGTTCTGGAGCGATCGGAGCCATCCCCGCTCGGAGGGCCGAGGAGGAACTCGGCCTCGGGGGCGGCCCCGCGGCCGATGCCCCGGACCCCGCCCCGCGACGCGGGGGCGTCGAGCGCGGCCCGGATGCCGTGCGCTGGTTGCGCAGGGCCGACCGAGGGGCCGCTCGCCGCATTCGCGATGCCCTCACCGCCGTCGTCAGAACCGGCGACCCGCGCACACGAGGCAGGGGCGGGACCCGCCGACCGGGCCGGACGGGCCCCGAGCGCCCTACAGCCGGACCGGGTACTCGGGGCGCGGCACCTCGGGGGCGATGGTGCCCGCCACGAAGATGTCGTACCAGAGCATGAAGCAGACGATCGTCCACACCCGGCGGGAGTGGTCGGACACGCCCGCGCGGTGGTCGTCGAGGAGCCTCATGGCCGCCCGTGGATCGATGAACTCGTCGGTGGGGGAGCTCATGATGATGTCACGCGCCCAGGCGTAGGAGTCGCCCTCGAGGTAGACGCGGGTGGGCACCGGGAAGCCGAGCTTGCGGCGGTGCAGCACGTGGGCCGGGACGATCCGCTCCAGCGCCCTGCGCATCGCGTACTTGGTGGTCCCGACGGCCAGCTTCTCGCTCATCGGGATGTGGCGGGCCACCTCGAAGACCTCCTTGTCGAGGAACGGCACGCGCAGCTCCAGCGAGTTGGCCATCGTCATCCTGTCGGCCTTGACCAGGATGTCGCCGCGCAGCCAGCTGAACAGGTCGACGTGCTGCATGCGCTGCACCGGGTCCCAGCCGCGCGAGGCCGCGTACGCCGGATCGGTGACGTCGTGGAAGCTGATCGACGGGTCGTAGGTGCGCAGCAGTCCCGGCAGCTGCTCCTCGCGGAAGATGCGGGCATTGCCGTAGTAGCGGTCCTCGAGCCGCAGGGCGCCGCGGCGCAGCATGTCCTTGCCCCGCATGCCGTCCGGCAGCGCCCGGCTGACCGCGCCCAGCCCCCGGCGCAGGGCGGCGGGCATCTTCTCGAAGCCGGCCAGCGAGACCGGCTCGTGGTAGATCGTGTAGCCGCCGAAGAACTCGTCGGCGCCCTCGCCCGACAGGACGACCTTGACGTGCTTGCGGGCCTCGTTGGCCACGAAGTACAGCGGAACCAGGGCCGGGTCGGCGACCGGGTCGTCGAGGTACCAGATGATCAGCGGGAGCGTCCTGGTGAGCTCCTCCTCGGTGACCCAGCGGGTGATGTGCTCCACGCCGATGGCCCTCGCGGACTCGTCGGCCACGTCGTTCTCCGAGTAGCCCTCCGCCCGGAACGCCGCGGTGAAGGTGAGCAGGTCGGGGTTGTAGCGCTTGGCCAGGGCCGCGATCGCGGTGGAGTCGATGCCGCCGGACAGGAACGAGCCGACGGTCACGTCGGCGCGCATGTGCTTGGCGACCGAGTCGTCGAGCACACGGGCGATCCGGTCGTAGAGCTCCTCCTGGGCCTCGGCGCCGGTGACCGGTCTGGAGTCGAAGACGGGGTGGAAGTAACGGGTCTGCTCGACCCGGCCGTCCTCGACGGTGAATGAGCAGCCGGACTCGATCTTGGTGAGCCGGGCGTCCAGGGACTCGGGCTCGGGCGCGTACTGCAGGACCAGGTAGTGCTGCAGGGCGCGCGCATTCACCTCGGCGGCGCCGGCGAGCCCGCGCAGGCTCTTCGCCTCGGAGCTGAAGGCGAAGCCGTCCGGCGTCGTGGCGGTGTACAGCGGCTTGATGCCGAAGTAGTCGCGGGCGCCGAAGGCCCTCTCCTCCCTGGCGTCCCAGATGACGAAGGCGAACATGCCGCGCAGCCTCGAGACCCAGGCCGGTCCGTGGTAGTGGTAGCCGACGACGATGGCCTCGCCGTCGCCCTCGGTGCTGAAGACGGCGCCGTCCTGCTCGGCCAGCTCGGCGCGCAGCTCGAGGTAGTTGTAGATCTCGCCGTTGAAGACCATCCAGTAGCGGTCGGGCTCCTCGGGGGTGCCCCAGCGCAGCGGCTGGCCGGAGTTCTCGATGTCGATGATCGACAGGCGGTTGAAACCCATCACCGCGCGGTCGTCGTGCCAGACCTCGGTGTCGTCGGGGCCGCGGTGGCGCTGCTGGGCCATCCCCGCCCGCACCTGGTCGACGCGCTCGTCGCGCAGGGTTCCTGTGGAGATGAACGTCGTGAAACCGCACACGGGATGACTGCCTTCCTGCAGGTGCCGCGGCGCCGGGAGCAGGCCGCTCCCCCAAGTATGGCCGATGCGCCCCGGGCCCGTGGGCGGGATCGCCGCGCACGCCGCCTGCACGGCCCGGCTCCGGGGCCCGCGGCCGCCCGCGGGGCGGTCGGAACGTGGGATCGTTCGATACAGCCAAGGGCATAATTCGGGACTGTTCCTGCCCGTAAACCGTGCGTGCGACGGGATGTCGCCATTTTCGGGACTCACGTTCTCGCCCTGTCAAGGCCTAATATTCCCGCGTGCGCATCCAAGTCATCGGTGTGGACCACCGGACCGCCCCGCTGGCGGCCCTGGCCGCATTGTCCGGCGGCGGGGACCTCTCCCGCGTCCTCATGTCGCGGCAGGCGGCCGTCGCCGGGGCCGTCCTGCTGTCCACGTGCAATCGCTTCGAGCTGATCTGCGACACGGACGACTCCCTCGACCCCGAGCTGCTGCGCGAGCGGCTCTCCGCCCTGGCCCGCGAGCTCATCCCCGGCGTCGACGAGCGGGCCCTGTCCGGGCTGCGCGCGGCCGCCGGCGACGACGCCGTCCAGCACGTCTTCGAGGTGGCCTCGGGCCTGCGGGCCGCCGTCATCGGCGACAAGCAGGTCGCCGGCCAGCTGCGCCGGGCCTACGAGCTCGCCTCCGAGCGCGGCCAGTGCACCGGCCGCCTCCACCGTCTCCTCCACGACGCGCTGGCCGGCTCGCGCGCCGTCGCCAGTCGAACCTCGCTCGGCGCCGCCGGGCGGTCCGTCGCCGGCGTCGGCCTCGACA
>NZ_CAUTOU010000068.1:0-10917 GCF_963539965.1 uncultured Propionibacterium sp. | reverse complement strand
GGGGCGCCGGCGTACTCGCGGCGCCCGGCCCGCGAGGAGAGGCGGATCGGTTCGGTGTCGGCAGGTGCGCCCCTGACGCGGCCGGCCCCCGGCCGGGTGCGGCTCTCGCGCCAGCCGGCCGGGTACATGATCATGGCCAGCGACTCGTCGTGCGTGACGCCCTCCGCCACGGCGGCGCGCGCCCGGCGGACCCTGGTGAGCAGATCGTGGCCGTCCGCCGGGCGGCGGTCGGGGTCACGGCGCGTGCAGGCCACGACCAGTGCGTCCACGTAGTCGGGCACCGGGGCGTGACCGTTGCGGCGCAGCGTCTGCGACGGCGCGGGCACCGACCTGTTGACGTGCGCGTAGGCGATCTGCAGGTTCTCGCCGGTGTAGGGCTTCTCACCGGTCAGCAGCTCGTAGAGCACGATGCCGGTCGAGTAGATGTCGGAGCGGGCGTCCGCATGCGTCTGGGCGACGATCTCGGGGGGCAGGTAGCTGACCGTGCCGATGACATTGCCCTTGGCGACGGTGATCGTCTTGGCGCTGGCGGCTCGCGCCAGGCCGAAGTCGGCGACCTTGATCTGGCCCTTGCCGCCGATGAGGACGTTCTCGGGCTTGACGTCGCGGTGCACCAGACCGGAGTCGTGGGCGGCCGCCAGGGCGGCGGCGACGGGCTCGATGAGGCTGAGGGCGCGCTCGGGATCGAATGGGGCCTCGCGCGTGATCAGATTGCGCAGCGTGCAGCCCTCGACGAACTCCATGACGATGTACGGGCGCCCCTGGTCGATCCCCTGGTCGAAGACTCCGACGACGTGCGAGTCGGTCAGAGCGGCTGCGGCCCGCGCCTCGCGGTCGAACTTGCGGGCGAAATCGGTGTCCTGGGACTCGTCGAGGTCGTCGTGCATGACCTTGACCGCGACGATGCGGCCGAGCCGCAGATCCTGGGCGCGGTACACGGTGGCCATGCCGCCACGAGCCAGCTTCTGCAGGATCTCGTAGCGGTCGTCGAGCACATGACCCATCAAAGGGTCAGCGGTGCCATTTCTGGTCACGGTGTCTGCTCCAAACACGGTCGGGGAAGGAAGGCCGTGCAAGCCTGTGAGACAGTGTAGGGCGTCGGGTCCGAGGGGGCTAACGGGACACCCGCGAATACGAATTCGTTGAAAATCAACATACTTGTGGCGGGGGTGACGGGCCGGGGCGATCCCCGGTGGGCGCCCTACCGGTGCGCGGGCTGCTCAGGACTCGCGGACGAGGCAGGCCCCGATGAGCGCCCCCAGGGCGGTGCGGCCCTCGTCGGTGACCTCGAGCCCGGCCAGGGCGGCACGGGCCCGCTCGCCGTCGGCGGCGATGCGGTGCTCGACGCGGGCGCGGGCGCCGGAGTCGACGAGCAGGGCACGGGCCTCGGCCAGCTCGGCCCCGCTCAGCGGCCGCCCGAGGAAGCCGAGGATCCGCGGGGCGGCGGTCTGGGCCTCGGCGATGAGCACGGTGCGCTTGCCCTCGCGCAGGTCGTCGCCTGCGGGCTTGCCGGTGAGCGTCTCGTCGCCGAAGACGCCGAGCAGGTCGTCGCGCAGCTGGAAGGCGCGGCCCAGCGGGGAGCCGAGCCCGGCCAGCGCATCGAGCATCGGCTGGCCGGCTCCGGCCAGGGCGGCGCCGTACTGCAGGGGGCGGGTGACGGTGTACCGGGCGGTCTTGAACTCGACGACGCGTTCTGCGACGGCGACCGGGTCGGCTCCCCCCATCAGCCCGGCCTCGGCCGCCATGTCGAGGAACTGACCGGCGTTGACCTCGGTGCGCACCTCGTCCAGCACATGGTGCGCGGCCGTCAGTGCGGCGGGGGGGAAGCCCGAGCCCGCGGCGAGCTCGTCGGACCAGGCGGCCAGCAGATCGCCGAGCAGGATCGCCCCGGCGCGCCCGAAGGCGGCCGGCTCGCCGGTGCCGGAGCGCGCGGCGTGGAGGGCCTCGAGCTGGCGGTGGGCGGCGACCAGGCCCCGTCGGGTGCCCGAGCCGTCGATGACGTCGTCGTGCACGAGCGCGCCCACGTGCAGCAGGTCGAAGCTCGCGGCGGCGGCGATGAGCGGGGCCGGATCGGCGGGCTGCCCGGCGACGGCCGCATGGCCCCAGTAGCAGAAGGCCGGGCGCAGGCGCTTGCCGCCAGCCGTGAAGGCGCGGGCCAGCCCGCCCAGCGGCGCGAGCGCCGGCGAGAACCCCGCCAGGCGCGCGCAGGCGTCGTCGAGGAAGGTGCTCAGGCATTCGCCGATGGCGCTGCGGAAGGCCCGGCCGGCCGGGTCGGCGGGGTCGAAGATGCGCGTGGACACGCCCAGAAGCCTAACCGCCGGTACGCTGGGGGCGTGCAACGCGAGTACCGTCCCACCGCAGTGGCCCCGCAGGACCGCTTGGACTCCCGGCCCGACGAGAGCATCGCCGAGCTGCTCGCCCGCGTCGACCGCCCGACGTTCAGCGCCGAGTTCTTCCCGCCCCGCGACGACGAGGGCCAGGCGGTGCTCCACCGCTCCATCGAGCGCCTCGAACCGCTGCACCCCGATTTCGTCTCGGTCACCTACGGCGCCAATGGCTCCAGCCGCGAGCGCACGCTGGGCGCGGTGCGCGACATCCTCCGCAGCACCGGCCTGCGCGTCATGGGCCACCTGACCTGCACCGGCCAGAGCGTCGACGAACTGAGGGCCGTCATCGACGGATACGGCGAGATGGGCGTGCGCCACATCCTGGCGGTCCGCGGCGACATGCCCGGCGGCCCGCTGGTGCCCTGGCAGAGGCACCCCCGGGGCCTGGCCAATGCCACCGAGCTGGTCGAGCTCGTCAAGAGCCGCGGCGAGTTCTGCGTCGGCGTCGGGGCCTTCCCCGACGTGCACCGGGGCTCCACCGCCGCCGATGACGTCAAGGTGCTGTGCGACAAGCGGGCGGCCGGCGCCGAGTTCGCCATCACCCAGCTGTTCTTCCGCCCCGGCGCCTACCGGCGGCTCGTCGAGCGGCTGCGCGCCGCCGGCTGCGGGCTGCCCGTCATCGCCGGCATGATGCCGGTCACCGCCATCGGCCAGATCGACAGGTTCGCCGAACTGTCGGGCGCGCCGCTGCCCGACGAGATGGTCGCCCGGCTGCGGGCCGTCGAGGACGACCGCGCCGCGGTGCGCGGCGTCGGCACGGCCATCTGCGCCGAGCTGGCCCGCGAGCTGCTGGCCGGCGGCGCGCCCGGCATCCAGTTCTTCACCCAGAACCGCTCGGTGGCGACGCTGGAGATCCTGGACATGCTGCTCTGACCGGGGATGCATTCCTCGGCGGGCCTCGGGACGAACCGGGCCCCGGACGGGCGAGGGTTCGGCGTTCCCGCACGTGCCGCCGGATTCGTCGCCGCTGCTGCCATGCGGTTCCTGACGCGCCCGGCGGACCGGCCCCGGACCGGGGTTCCCCCGAGGACTCAGCCGGCCGGTTGGGCCAGCCCCTTGCGCCAGGCGCCGGGGAAGGCGCCGGGAGTGATGTCCAGCGTGACGAGCAGCTGCGTGGGGCGGGTCAGCGCAACGTAGAGCACGCGCGGCCCGCCCGGCGCCTCGTCGACGATCTCGTCGGGAGCGATGACCAGCGCCGCGTCGTACTCCAGGCCCTTGGCCTCCAGAGCCGTCACGACGAAGACCCGCTCCGGATCCCCGAGGTCGAGCGCGGCGATCTCCTCATGGCGCGATGGCGGCACGATGACGCCGACGGTGCCCTCGACGCGGGACGCCAGGGCGGACACCTGGGCCCGGATCTCGTCTGCGGCGCTGTCCGGCGCGCAGCTGAGCAGCCGCGGCTGCTCGCCGGTGCTGCGCACCGCATTCGGCAGGTCCGCGTCGTCCACCAGGCGGCGGATGTAGGAACCGGCCAGGTTCATGACCTCGGCGGGGGACCGGTAGTTCGTCGCCAGCCGGAAGGTGCGCTGCGGGGCGCGTCCGGTCAGATCGCGTACGGCGCGCTCGTTCTGGCCCGCATCGGGGTAGGAGCTCTGCGCGGGGTCGCCGACGATCGTCCAGCTGGCCTGCGGGCCGCGGCGGCGGATCATGCGCCATTGCATCGGCGTGATGTCCTGGGCCTCGTCGACGAGTACGTGCGAGTAGTTCTCGAGCGGATCCTCGTCCTCGCTGCGGTCGGTGAGCAGGTCGGCCACCGTCACGAGCTCGTCCACGTCGGCATCGGCGAACAGGTCCGTCTCGGCCTCCTCGGCGGCCGGGACCGGGCCGAGGACGGCGTTCAACTCGTCGAGCAGCGGGATGTCCGAGACGCTCCAGCCCGGGCTGGGCTGGCCGGAGCCCGGCAGGTAGCCGCGGGCGTGCGCCAGGGACTGCGACAGGACGGCCTGCTCGTCGGGGTCGAGCAGACCGCCGGCGACCTTGGCGAGCACCGACGGCTCGGCCAGGCGGGCGAGCGTCTGCTCGGGGCCGACCAGCGGCCACCAGGCGTTCATGAACATGCGCCAGGCGGCCTGGCCGGTGACCCGCTCGTCGAACTCCTCGCGCCCGATGTCCTCGATCTCGCCCGGGCGGCGCGCGTAGAGGGTGTCGAGCAGCATCTTCTCGGCGCTGGGACGGGCCTGGTTCATGGTGCGCTGGCCGAGCACCCGGGAGCGGATGCCCGCCAGGGTGCGGGCATCGGCCCGCAGGAACTCGCCCCTGACGCTGACCTTGAGCCCGCGCGCCGGCTCGGCCGTCAGCGGCTCACCGGCGATGCGGCGCATCAGCCTGGACATGACTGGAGAGCCCTTGAGGATCGCGGCCTCGGCGTCATCCCGGCGGTCGGTGCCCACGCCCAGCACGTCCTGGGCCACGCGCCCGACGCTGCGCAGCGCCACGGCGTCCTCGCCCAGGCCGGGCAGGACGCGCTCGATGTAGCGCATGAAGACGTCCGAGGGGCCGACGACGAGCACACCGCCGCGCTCGAGGCGCTTGCGGTGCGTGTAGAGCAGATAGGCGGCGCGATGCAGGGCCACGACCGTCTTGCCGGTGCCCGGCCCCCCGGCGATCAGGGTGACGCCCTGGTAAGGGGCGCGGATCGCCTCGTCCTGCTCGGCCTGGATGGTCGCCACGATGCTGCGCATGTGCGCGCCGCGGGCCCGCGACAGGGCCGCCATGAGCGCGCCCTCGCCGATGACCACCAGATCTGTTCGCGCCTCGGCGTCGAGCAGATCGTCCTCGATGCCGATGACCCTGTCGTCGCGGCAGCGCAGGACGCGGCGGCGCACGACACCCATCGGATTCGCGGGGGTCGCGCGGTAGAACGCGGAGGCCGCCGGTGCGCGCCAGTCGATGACGAGCGGCTCGTAGTCGGCGTCGCGCACGCCGATACGGCCGATGTAGCGGTTCTCGTCGCCCTCGCGCAGGTCGAGACGGCCGAAGACCAGGCCCTCGTGCTCCTCGTCGAGGACGGCCAGCCGCTTGGCCGCCTGATAGGCGAAGGCGTCGCGCTCGAACAGCGCCGTGCTGCTCTCCTCGCGCAACCAGTCGGCGCGGTCGGAGGTGAAGCGGGCGCGGGATTCGGCCTCGACGTTGCGCGCCTCGGCCTCTGCCCGCCGGAGGGCTTCGTAGACGCGGTCGACGTGCTGCTGCTCGATGGCCAGCTCGGAGGCCAGGGGCTCGGTGGTGTCCAGATGCTCGGGTTCGCTCAACTGCATTCTTCCTGTAGCGGGGACCGATCAAGTTTACTCCGCCCCGACGAGCGCAGGGATTCGGTCGTACGCGACTCGCCGGCGCTGCCGGTGGCGGCGACCGGACGGGCTCCGGGCCGCCACCGGCAGGGCGGCGCGCCTCGTTGCGGAATCGGACCTTCGAGGCGTTTCCCCGCAGGTGGATCGGGTCATAGACTGGAGACGCAGTCAGTCCATCGATGGGCTGGACGTCTGATCTCAAGGAGGCGCGTGATGCCCCTCTCGAACGAAGAGCAAAGGATGCTCGAAGAGCTCGAAGCATCGCTCATGGCCGAGGATCCCCGGCTCGCCCGCACGATGGGCACGTCGGCGAGGCGACGCCCCGTCGTCACCCGTTCGCGTCGCAGCGCGGGTCTTGCCGGGCTCGGATTCGTCGCGGGCCTGGCTCTTCTGCTCGCCGGCATGCAGACCATCTGGGTCATCAGCGTGATCGGTTTCATCGTCATGCTCGGCTCGACCATCCTGGCGCTCAACGCCTGGAGCGGGTCCGGCAGGACCAGGACCGCGGCCCAGCCGAAGAAGTCATCGTCGGGGCGGCAGCCGGTCTCCTCCGATCCCTTCGTGACCAGGATGGAGGACCGCTGGCGCCGTCGCCAGGACGAGGGCCGCCTCTGATCCGCGTCGTCGGCTGCGCTGTTCAACGGCGAGCGGCGCGGCCCGGCCATGGGCCCCTGCCGGGGCGTCCGGCCAGCCCCGGGTCATCACGACCCGGGGTTTTCTGCGTGCAGGGCCCGGATTCTGATCGCGTCCACGCAACAGGGAGTGGTTCCGGTGAACCCGGTCTATCCCCCCATCCGCCTGCCCGCCCCGCCCCCGGTCCAGTGCGTTCGAGCCGCAGTCCGCGCTGCTTGGCCGCAGCTGTGAATGCGGGTACGGGGAGCTCTGTGTGCATGTTCATGGAGCGAAATGGAGTACTGTGGAGCGCGGTGGAGCAAATGTCCTCAGTCGGGGAGTGAAGGGGGGAGGCCCATGTTCCTGGGAACCCACACCCCGAAGCTCGACGACAAGGGTCGTTTCTTCCTCCCGGCGAAGTTCCGAGACGAATTGGCCGCCGGGCTCGTCATCACGCGGTCCCAGGACCGCTGCCTGGCGATCTACCCGATGGCCACCTTCGTCACCATGACCCAGTCGGTGAGCGCCGCCCCGGCGACGCTCAAGCAGGTCCGAGACTTCCAGCGCATGCTGGCGGCCGGGGCGAGCGATGAGGTGCCGGACAAGCAGGGGCGGGTGACGATCCCGCCGGCGCTGCGTTCCTACGCAGGGCTCGGCAAGGAGATCGTCGTCGTCGGCGCCATCAACAGGGTCGAGGTCTGGGACCGCGCCACCTGGGAGGACTACTCCGCCGCTCAGGAGGACGTCTTCGCCGGCATGAACGGAGAGATCCTCGTGGGCGACGCTGATCGTTGATCCATTGACTGCGGCATGCGGCTTCGGCCCGGGCTGATCCCCTGGCGCACCTTCCCCGGTGCCAGGTGACCCGGCTCGGGTTGGAACCGGATGCCGCAGTCGCACCACCGGGAGGGGGAAGGGCGTCATGACTGAACCGGCCGTCCGGGCCGACCTCGCCGCCATCCACATCCCGGTGATGGCCGGCACCGTCGCCGACTACCTGGCCCCCGCCCTCGATCACCCCGGCGCGGTCTACGTCGACGGCACTGTGGGCGTGGCCGGGCATGCGAGCCTCATCCTCGACCGTGATCCGCAGGCCGTCCTGATCGGCATCGACCGCGATGCCGACGCGCTGGAACTGGCCGCCCGCCGCCTGACGCGTTTCGGGGACCGCGTCCGCCTGGTCCGAGCCCGCTTCGACGAGCTCGAACGGGTCCTGGACGAATCCGGCGCCGAGCGCATCGATGCCATGCTCCTGGACCTGGGCCTGTCCAGTCTGCAGGTCGACCGCACCGACCGCGGCTTCGCCTACCGGGTCGACGCCCCGCTCGACATGCGCATGGACACCCGCGGCCCGCTGACGGCCGCCGACGTCCTGAACACCTACTCGCCCGCTGACCTCGTCCGCGTCCTGCGCGAGTACGGCGAGGAGCGCCAGGCCCGGCGCATCGTGCAGACGATCGTCGACGAGCGCGAGCGCGAACCATTCGCCACCTCGGCCCGCCTCGTGCGGGCCATCGCCGGCGCCCTGCCGTCCGCGGTCCGCGCCGGGCAGGGCGGGCATCCGGCCCGTCGCGTCTTCCAGGCGCTCCGCATCGAGGTCAACGGCGAGCTGGACGCGCTGTCGGGCGTCCTGCCCGTCATGCTGGACCGCATGGCGGTGCACGCGCGTGCGGCCGTCCTGGCCTACCACTCGCTCGAGGACCGCATCGTCAAGCGGGCCTTCGCCGGCGCCGCCAGCGATTCCGCGCCGGCCGGCCTGCCCGTCGTCCCCGAGCCCCTGCTCGCCCGATTCTCACTGCTCACCCGCGGTGCCCAGCGCCCCACGGAGGACGAGGTCGGGCAGAACCCCCGCGCCGCATCGGCACGACTGCGCGTCATCGAGCGCGTCCGGCCCGCCGGCGGGGGTGAGCGCTGATGGCCCGCCGCAGTCCGCGCCGCGCGCGCCCGCGCATCGTCATCCCCGACGGCCACGGCGGACGACGCCTGTCCAACGGCGCCTTCGTCCTGTCGCTCCTTCTCCTGCTCGGCCTCGGCCTGGGCGGCGTGCTCGTGCTGAGCACCCGGATCCAGGAGCAGCAGACCCAGCTCGAGAAGCTGCAGGACCAGGCCGAGCAGGCCTCTTACCACGAGGCGGCGCTGCAGGGCGAGGTCCAGAAGCTCAGCGCCACGAACTCGCTGGCCAGGATGGCCGCGGTCCTCGGCATGGTGCCGAATACGAATCCCCTCATCATCCAGATGCCCGGCGGGGCGAGTTACGGTACGCCTGATCCGATGGACGGCACGGAGATGCCCGGCGTCGCCGTCGCGCCCGCCGAGAGCTCCTCGGCGAGCCCAACGGCCGGCGGCGCGGCCGGCCCGTCGTCGGCCTCGTCCTCGTCGGCGCCCGGGACCGCCCCGAGCGCCCAGGCAGGTGGCTGATGGCCTCCTCCGACCGTTCCCGTCCTTCCCGTCCCGGCCCGTCCTCGGGCCGCCGGAGTTCCTCGCACGGGTCGCCGGCGCACTCGTCCTCTCATCCGCGCGGCTCCTCGTCGAGGCGGCGGTCCGGGTCCGGGGCCCTGCGGGTGCGCCTGAGCTCGACCACCCGTAGGCTGCGCTTCGCCATGCTCGTCATGGCCGTGGTCATCACCCTGCTGGCCGGACGGGCCTTCCAGCTGCAGGGACTCGACTCGGCCGCCAACGCCCAGGCGGCCGCCGAGAAGATGACGCACACGCGCACCATCAAGGCCACCCGTGGCTCGATCCTCGACCGCAACGGAGAGGTGCTGGCCAGTACCCAGCCGGCCGTGAAGGTCATCGCCGACCCCACCTCGATCAGTGTCAACGGCTACAACGCCGACAACCTGACCGACCAGCAGGCCGCCGATCTGGCCGAGCGCACCCCGCACCAGATCGCCGAGGTCCTCGTCAACTTCCTCGGGGGCGCGACCGCAGACTACCTGCCGGCCCTGACCAGGACGACCAACGACGACGGCTCGGCCGACCAGTACGAGGTGCTCGCCGAGAACGTCAGCGCCGACACCTACGAGCAGCTCCTGCAGGCCCTCGACCAGGTCGTCGACGTCGTGGGCAACAAGGGCCTTTACGGCATCACCAGCGAGAACGACCCGATCCGGGTGTATCCCTCGGGTACGCTCGCCTCGAACGTCATCGGCTTCGTGAACTCCGAGGGCGACGGGGCGGGCGGCTTCGAGTACTACGCCGATGCGCAGCTGGCCGGGACCGATGGCTTCGAGCAGTACGAGTCGGGCCAGTACGGGCGCATCCCGTTGGCCGACAACACCCTCAAGCAGGCGACCAACGGCATCACCTACACCCTGACGATCGACTCCGAGCTCCAGTACGCGGCCCAGCAGCTCATCACCGCCCAGGCCGCCGAGTACAACGCGCTCAGCGGTACGACGATCGTCATGAACGTCAAGACCGGCGAGCTCCTGGCGATGGCCACCACGCCCGGGTACGACTCGAACGCCCCGGGCAGCGCCGCTGCCGACGACCTGGGCAACCGTGCGGTCACCGAGGCCTACGAACCGGGCTCGGTGGCCAAGGTCTTCACCAATGCGGCACTCTTCGACCGGGGCCTGGCCGATCCCGACACCAAGGTCGAGGTGCCCGCCGCGCTCGCCTCCGGGGACGGGCGGATCCAGGACGCCGACAAGCACGCGGACACGAAGTACTACACGGCGCGCGGGGTCTTCTACCACTCCTCGAACATCGGCTCGGCCCTGCTGCTGCGCCAGATGGACACCGCCGCCTACCAGCAGTACATGACCGGCTTCGGCTTCGGCTCGGCCAGCGGCATCGAGCTGCCCGGCGAGTCCGAGGGCTACCTGCCCGATGCGACGATGGCCGACTACACGCGCGACAACATGGCGTTCGGCCAAGGCTTCTCGGCCAACGCCGTCCAGATGACCGCCGCACTCGCCGCCGTCACCAATGGCGGCGTCTACCACCAGCCGACGATCATCTCGGGCGCGGCCGATGCCGACGGCAATGCGGTGAGCCTCCCGGCCAAGAGCTCGCGGCGGGTCATCTCGGAGCAGGCCAGCGCGCAGGTGCGCGACATCATGGAGGCGGTCACCGCCGGCGGCACCGGCCAGGCGAGTCGCATGATCTCCGGCTACCGCATGGGCGGCAAGTCGGGCACGGCCCAGATGATCGACCAGGGGACCGGCCAGTACGACGCGCACCGTTACATGTCGTCCTATGTGACCGTCGCCCCGATCGAGGACCCGCAGATCCTCGTCTACACCGTCCTCGAGGTGCAGGACCAGTACGGCGGCACGGTCGCCATGCCCACTTCCCGCATGCTGATGTCGATGGCGCTTCCGCGCTACGGTGTTCTCCCGAGTGCCGAGGTCCCGATCGACACCGAACCCTTGGAGTACGAGCCGTGATGAGTACAGCTGTGCCCGCCGGCGGCGAACGCGCCCTGCGCCCGTCCGTCGTCCCGCCTCGGAAGCTGGCCGATCTTGCGGTCGGGCTCGACCTGCGCGTGCCGGCCGGTGCCGGCGCCGTGGCCGTGGGCGACATCACCCTCGACTCCCGGCAGGTCGGCCCCGGCTGCCTGTACGTCGCCCTGGCCGGCACCCGCACCCACGGCGCGAACTTCGCCGCCCAGGCGGTCCGGGCCG
>NZ_CAUTOU010000067.1:0-10988 GCF_963539965.1 uncultured Propionibacterium sp. | reverse complement strand
GCGCTGCGCAGCAGGCCGCGCTGCTCGAAGCGCCTGGGCGCGGGGAGCCCGTCGCTCAGCACCGCCGCCTGCTCCGGGCGCCAGCCGATGTCGGCCGCGACGGGCAGCCCGAGCTGCCGGGCGATCTCGGCGTCGCTGTACGGCATGCCGGGTCCGACGACCAGGAAGCCGGGCCGGGCGTCCGGCGCCGTCTCGTCGATCGACTCGCGCAGGCCGGGCAGGTGCAGGCGCGAGGCGGCCAGGGAACGCAGATTGCTGCGCACCACGACGAGCACGGCGTCCGCGGCGGCGAGCAGCGGGCGGGGCAGGCCGGTGCGCCCGATGCGCCCGGCATCGATGATCACGTCGGCCCCGCTGCCCGACAGCGCGGCGAGGGCCTCGGCCAGTTCGCCCCAGACCGGCTCGAAGACGGCTGCCGAGCCGGGGTGGGTGAAACCGGGCAGGAAGCGCCGTGCCGGGCCCGGCTGCCCGGCCGGCCCGACCGCCTCGCCGTCCGTCCCGTCGGGCCCGGGGCCGAGGAGATCGATGGTACGGCTCCACAGCAGTGGGGCTATCGGCTGCATCTCGCGGTGCGCCTGGGCCAGGTCGACCAGGCCCCGTGATGCGACGGGCTCGGCGTGCAGCCAGCCGGCCTGCACGCTCTGGGCCGGGTCGCGGTCGCAGTCGGCGAGCAGCGCGCTGCGCGGCCAGCCGAGTGTGAGGGCCAGCGCCGAGGTGGTGACGCCCGGCGATCCTGTCGCCGAGCACAGCATGACGAGGGTCATCATGCACCGCCGGTCTGGACGACGACGAGGCGGCCCACGGAGGCCAGGGAGGCCAAGTGCAGTGCGATGTCCGCGGAGACCTGCACGTCGAGCGACCAGGAGCCGTCGCTGGCCTGGACCGGCGAGCCGACGACGGTGCCCGGCGCCTGCTCCCTGGCGAACTCCGCGTCGGGCTCGTCGTCCGGGGCCGGGGCGGTGGCGATGATCACGCTCGCGCCCGGTGCGAGGGTGCTCGGGGCGCGTCCTGCCGGCAGGTGGAGGCCGATGACCGAGGTGCCGTCGGCGATCCGCGGGTCGCCGATGGACTCGGCCGCGACGAGGGACCCCGCGGGCAGGTCGACGAGCGCCGTGCGCCCGATCAGGGCGTCGAGGCGCTCGGCCGGGACGGTGGAGATGCCGACGGCCGCACCGATGCTCGTCGTGGTCAGGTCGCCGGCGTCGACGTGCTCCCCCCTGGCCAGCGCGTGGACGGCGACGACCACCTGGTGCGCGTGCGTCGTCTGCTGCCAGGCGAGCGCGCAGCCGAGCCCGCCGAGGCAGGCGCAGAGCACGCCGACGAGGATCAGCCGCGGGCTGCGGCGGGCGCGCAGTGAGGACGTCCTCGTCCGTTGCAGGGACGGGGGCGGTTGATGGGTCGGGACAGCCATGGGGGTGGGCCTTTCGCCGGGACCGGCGCTGGTCCCGTACCGGAAGTCAACCGGAGCCCCCGGCGCCCCCACAAGGACTCCGGCGAAATGTGGATAACTCCGTGCGCCACCGGGCCGGAGACCGGCCCGGTGGCGACGATCAGCCGTAGCGCTTCTGCATCGCGCCCTCGATCTCCTCCAGGGACAGGCTCGAGGTCTCGGGCATGACCTTGATGAGGATCAGGGCGAAGACCAGGTTGACGACGGCGTAGATGCCGTAGGTGACCGCCCCGCCGAGAGCTTCGAGCATGGGCGGGAAGCTGAAGGTGATGATCGCGTTGGTGACCCACAGGATGAAGACGGCCGAGCCGTTGGCGATGCCGCGCACGCGCAGGGGGAACATCTCGCCGAGCATCGTCCACACGACGGGGCCGTTGCCGCCATTGACGATGAGCATGAACAGCCCCATGACCGCGAGGATGACGAAGGGGGCCCAGATCGGCGGATCGCCGTGGGAGTCGAGCGCCGGCTGAATCGTTCGCGCGAAGAGCAGGGCGATGGCGCCCAGCGTCACGAAGGCGGAGAACAGGCAGGTGATGAGGATCCGCCGGCGCGGGACACGGGATATGAGCCACAGGCCGGCGAGACCGCCCAGAACGCCGGTGATGCCGATCGTGACCTGGGCTGTGATCGAGGCCGAGGTGCCCAGCCCCGCGTACTGGAGGACCTTCGGCGCGTAGTACATGACCGTGTTGACGCCCGTCGTCTGGTTGGTGATCGCCAGGAAGCAGCCGACGAGGAAGAGCTTGCGCAGCCAGGGCGTGCGCAGGACCTGCCGGAACGACCCCTTGGAGATCTCGGCCTGCTCGCTCCGATGGGTGGCGACCATCTCCTGGAGCTCTTCGGCGATCGATCCGTCCCTGCTGGTGTCGCGCACGCGCTTGAGGGAACCGATGGCCTCGTAGTACCGCAGGTTGTTGGCGTACCAGCGCGGCGACTCGGGCATGAGCCTCATGCCGGTCCACAGCGCGATGGCCGGGATCGAGGCGAGGACGAGCATGAGGCGCCAGCCGCTGCCGTTGCCGCCGCCGACGACGAGATCGGAGACGTAGTCGTACCAGGCGCCCGAACCGAGGTCGCCGCCCTGGGAGGCGAGCAGGGCGTTGACGTTGTCGAAGGGCTGCACACCCGCCCCGAGGCGGCCGCCCGGGTCGGAGACGATGTCGATCCGGGGCCCGCCGTAGGTGGCGTTGATGATCGCGTTGAAGCTGTAGGCGAGCAGCTGCCCGGTGAGGATCATCACCTGGTCGACGGCCACGATCGAGCCGCGGATGCGCTTGGGCGCGGTCTCGGCCAGGTAGACCGGCACGGTGGCGCTGGCGCCGCCCACGGCGAAACCGAGGACGACGCGGAAGGGGTACATGACCCAGATGCTCGGCGAGGCGGCGGTGCCGATGGCGCCGATGAAGAAGATCGCGGCGAGCACGAGGATGTTGTGGCGGCGCCCGTAGCGGTCGGACAGGCGCCCGCCGAGGAGGGCGCCGAGAGCCGCGCCGAGCAGGAGGGTCCCGCCGACCCAGCCCTCCTCGGCGGCTGTCAGGTGGAGCCCGCCGGCGGCGTGGGGCATGTACATGTAGGGCAGGGCGCCGGAGATGACGCCGGTGTCGTAGCCGAAGAGGAAGGACCCGAGGGTTGCGACGACGGCGACGAAACCGATGGTGCGCTTCGTGCCGGAAGGCGGGGTCCTCTCGACGGCGTCGTCGAGCTCGCGCCGTGTCATCGGCGCATTGCTGGTGGTCATGGGGGATGTCTCCTGTGGTGGATGGCTGCGCGGTGATGGCCGCGACGGTGCTGGACGGCTGCCGGGACGTCCAGCGCTGCGCGTCCCGGCAGCCGTGCGTCGGAGGCCTCCGGGAAGGGGGCCGACGCGTGACGGTCGATCAGGATCGGGGCGTGAAGGTGCTGATGAAGGTGTCCAGGGCGTCGGCGGGGTCCCCCTCGGCCCAGGCCTCCATGGCGACGACACCCTCGTAGCCCATTCCGGCGAGCGCCGAGGCGACGTTCGCGTAATCGATCTCTCCGGTGCCGGGCTGGCAGCGCCCGGGGACGTCGGCGATCTGGATCTCCCCGATCCAGGGCAGCGACTCGCGGCAGGTGTCGATGAGCCGGCCGTCGCCGATCTGGGCGTGGTAGAGGTCGAGATTCATTCTCAGATGGGGGGAGTCCACCGCGGCGACGAGGGCCCGGGTGTCCCCCGGATGGGAGAAAGGCGTACCGGGGTGGTCGGTCGGCAGATTGAGGTTCTCCAGGGTGAACACGACTCCGGACTGTCGCCCCAGGGCGGCGATCCTCTCACAGGTGAGGGCCGCCCTGGCCCACATGGCCCCGGTGACCTCGGTGACGGGCCGGACGGGCAGGCCGCGGCCGTCCAGCCCGGTGCCGTGGAGGTTCAGGCGGGGGCAGCCGATGACGGCGGCGGCCTCGATCGAGCGCCGGGCCGAGCTCAGGAGCTCCTCGATGCCGTCGGCCTCGGTGAGATCGCCGGTGACGTAACCGGTCATGGAGCCGAAGACCGCCCCGGTGGCGGCCATGTCCTTGAGATTCTTCCCGGGTCCGGCCCAGTCCCAGATCTCGACCTCGAGTCCGCGTTCGGCGATTCTCTCGACGCGCTCCAGCAGCGGCAGATCGGTGAAGACCATTTCGGCGCAGGCGGCCAGGGTGAACGGGGATTCCTCCGCGGTGATCATCGGGAGACCTCCTCGATGGTCACGGGGCGGTTCTCGGCGGCTGAGCGGATGGCGGCCGCCGCGATCCTCTGGGCGCGCACGCCGTCGGCAGCACCCGGGTAGTCGACGTCTTCTCCGGCGATGGCGCGGGCGAAGACTCGGAGTTCGTCGCGGTAGGCGGCGTGGTACCGGGAGGTGTCGGTGCCGGCGGTGGCGACGGACTTCCCGGCAGCCGTGAAGAGGCGCGCGCCGGAGGAGGTCGGTTCGCCCATCTGGACCATGCCCCGGGAACCGAGGACCTCGCCGCGCAGGTCGTAACCGTACATGGCGCAGAAGGAGGCCTCGGCCGTGGCGAGCGCCCCATTGTCGTAGCGGATGGTGACGACGGCGGAGTCGCGGAAGCCGGAGTCCTCGGCGTCGGGCCGTATGAGGGCCTCGGCGAGCGCGTAGACCTCGACGGGCTCGGAGCCCGCGTTGAGCCAGTTGAGAGTGTCGAAGTCGTGGATGAGGGTCTCGTTGAAGATCGTGGCGGGTGCTATCCGGGCCGGGTCGGCTGTGAAGGGCCCCGGATCGCGCGTGAGGGAGCCGATCCGCTGGACCGAGCCCACGGAGCCCGCTCGTACGGCCCGCGCGGCTGATGCCCAGGCCTCGACGAAGCGGCGGTTGAAGCCGATCTGGAGGATGATCCCGGCCTCACCGGCGGCTGACGCGGCGCGTTCGGCGTCGGCGACGGTGAGGGCGAGCGGCTTCTCGGTGAAGACGTGCCTGCCCGCGGCGGCGCAGGCCTCGATGAGTTCGACGTGGCGGGCGGCCGGCGAGGTGATGACGACGGCGTCGACGTCGGCCGAGACGGTCCCGGAGGAGTCGCGGGTGATGGCGGGCACGCCGAGTTCGGCGGCGAGATCGTCCAGCCGCGGGGCGAGGGGATCGGCGAGGAGGACCAGATCGAGGCCCTCGACCTCCCGCGCGATGGTGCGGGCGTGGTGGGTGCCGATGCGTCCGGCCCCGACCAGTGCGATGCGAGTCATGGTGGCTACTTCCTGGTGGGCCCGTGCGGGACGGGCTGCGACGGTGGGAACGACGACAGTGTTGCTTCGTACGTACGATTAATACGTACGAATTCATGTCTGGGATGATTATGCGCTGATCCTCCGGGGTAATGTCAAGGGGGAGTGGCGGGGAACCCGCCGCGGTTCGGGCCCGCGACGGCCCGCAGTCGGGAAGGATCTGGGGAGAGCGGATGGCCGCGGGGAAGGGCTCGGCCAGGCGGCCGACCATGTGGGACGTCGCCCGGGAGGTCGGTGTCTCCCAGTCGCTGGTCTCCATGGTGTTCCGGGACATCCCGGGGCCGGGCGAGGAGACCCGCCGCAGGATCCTCGAGACCGCCGCCGCCATGGGCTACGTGCGGAACGAGCCCGCCCGCTCCCTGCGCTCCCAGCGGCCCACCGCGATCGGCGTCGTCTTCCGCACCCACCAGCCGTTCCACGACGAGATCGTGGACGCCCTGTACGCGGCGGTCGCCCCCACCCCGCACGATCTCATGCTCTCCGCCGTCTCGGACTCACGGTCCGAGCGGACCGCAGTCGAGGAGCTCATCGGCCACCGCTGCGGTGCCGTCGTCCTCATCGGCCCCCGGACCGGGGACGAGGAGCTGGCCGGGTGGGCTGGGCGAGTCCCCCTCGTCGTGGTCGCCAGGCGCCTCGCTGCGGGGCCCGGCGCCTGGGTCCTGTCCGATGATGACGAGGGGATGCGGATGATCGTCGAGCACCTCGTCGGCTTCGGGCATCACGACATCGTCTATTTCTCCGCCGCCCTCGAGGCCGGCGGTCGGGAGCGTCTGGACGCCCTCGGGAGGGCGGTCGCCGGCAGCGGGGATGGCGTGCGCGTGCGCGCCGTCCCCGCGGGCATCACCGAGGACGAGGGGGCCGCGGCCGTGGCCTCGGCCCTCGCCGGGGGGCGCCGCCCCACCGCGATCATCGCCTTCAACGACCGTTGCGCGCTCGGCGTGATGGAGGCGCTCCATCGCCGTGGTCTGAGAGTGCCCCAGGACGTCTCCCTCGTGGGTTACGACGACTCCTCCATCGCCGCGCGCAGCACGATGGACTTGACGTCGGTGCACCAGGACACCGGAGCGCTCGCCTCCATAGCCGCCTCCCGTGCCACGGCCCGTATCGCCGGGGACGACGACGGAGCGGGCGGCGACACCGTGCCCGTCCGGCTCGTCGTCCGTTCGAGCACGGGCCCCGCTCCGCAGGACGCCGGATCCTCGCACTCCTCGCGGCGCCGGTGAACGCGACCGGCGCGAGGACGGCGCCTGTTCAGGAAATCGGGGACGAGGGGCCCCGGGGGCGATCTCCGGGAGAATATGGGGGCAATCGTCGTCAGGAGCTCCACCTCATGTCCGAAACCGCTACCGCCGCGAAGGCGAAGGACCCGGTCGACCGGGTGCCCCCCGTGGGCAGACTCGCCGTCCTGGGCGTCCAGCACGTGCTGGCCTTCTACGCCGGCGCAGTCGTCGTCCCCCTGGTCATCGCCGCGGGCCTCGGCCTCGACTCGGCGACGACGATCCATCTCATCAACGCCGACCTGTTCACCTGCGGCATCGCCTCGATCATCCAGTCGGCCGGCCTCGGCCCCCGGATCGGCGTGCGCCTGCCGCTGCTCCAGGGCGTCACGTTCACCGCGGTGAGCCCTCTCATCGCCATCGGCCTGGCCAACGGCGGCGGGGTCGCCGGCCTCGGCGCCATGTACGGCTCGATCATCGCCGCCGGGCTGCTCACCTTCCTCGCGGCGCCCCTGGTCGCGAGGCTCCTGCGCTTCTTCCCGCCCGTGGTCACCGGCACCCTGCTGACCGTCATGGGCACCACCCTGATGAACGTGGCCGCCTCCGACGTCGTCGCCTGGGGCACCGGGGCCGCCGAGGGGCAGGACGCCGGCGCCCTGACCGTCCGCGGCCTGTGCTACGCCCTGCTCACGCTCGCCGTCATCGTCGTCGTCCAGTGGCTGTTCAAGGGCTTCGCCGCCACCATCTCCGTGCTCATCGGCCTCGTCGCCGGCACACTCGTCGCCCTGGCCCTCGGTGACGCCGACTTCTCCGCCGTCGGCCGGGCGGGGGTCGTCGGCGTCACGACGCCCTTCCACTTCGGCCCGCCGCGCTTCACCGCGGCGGGCATCGCCTCGATGGTCATCGTCATGGCGATCACGGCCGTCGAGACCACCGGCGACGTCTTCGCCACCGGCGAGGTCGTGGGCAGGCGGATCACCTCGCGGCACATCGCCGACGCCCTGCGCGCCGACGGCCTGTCCACTCTGCTCGGCGGCGTGCTCAACTCGTTCCCCTACACCTGCTTCGCGCAGAACGTCGGTCTCGTGCGCTTGTCGCGCGTGAAGTCCCGCTGGGTCGTCACGGCCGCCGGCGCCGTCATGATCGTCCTGGGCCTGCTGCCCAAGGCCGGGGCGGTCGTCGACTCGATCCCCTCCCCGGTCATCGGCGGCGCCTCGCTGGCCATGTTCGCCTCCGTCGCCGTCGTCGGCATCCAGACCCTGCGCACGGTCGACCTGCACGACAACCGCAACTCCGTCATCGTGTCCACCTCGATCGGCCTGGCCATGCTCGTCACCCTCCAGCCCCGGCTCGCCGAGACGGTGCCCGGCCGGCTGCAGATCTTCTTCGGCTCCGGCGTCACCCTCGGCGCGGTCGTCGCCATCGTGCTGAACGTCCTGTTCTTCCACGTCGGCCCGCACCGCGCGCCCGACGTCGCCGTCAGCAACGGCAGGAAGGTGAGCCTCGAGGCCGTCAACCGGATGAGCGGGGCCGAGTTCGCGGCCACCTTCGGCCCGCTGTTCAGCGGCGCCGACTGGCCCGTCGAGCGCGCCGGGCAGGCCCGCCCCTTCGCCTCCGTCACCGCCCTGCGCCAGGCCTTCGAGAACGCCGTCCTCACGGCCGCCCCCGACGAGCAGAAGGCCCTCGTCGGCGGCTACTACGACATCGCCGACCTGATCGAGGAGGGCGGGGGCGACCGCCAGGCGCGGATCGACACCGGCTCCATCGCCCTGGACCGCATGGACGACGTCCAGCGCGGCGAGATCGCCGCCGCCTCGGCCGCCTACCGCGAGCGCTTCGGCATGCCGCTCGTCGTCTGCGTGGCCAACCTCGCCTCGCGCGAGCGGCTGGTCGCCGACGCCTGGCGCCGCATCGAGCACTCGCCCGAGCTGGAGCGCCGCGTCGCCCTGGGCGAGATCGTCGAGATCGCCGAGGACCGTTTCGACCGGCTCGTCGCCGACGCGAATCCGGTGCGCAGCGCCTGGGCCCGCAAGTTCGAGCAGCTCGGGGGCTGAGCCCGGCCCGGGCCCGCCACGACGGGAAGGGCCCGGGCGCCCGGGGTCAGGACCGCTGCGGGCCGTGGTGCCCGGGGCACTGCGCGGCGGCCCGGGCCGGGCCGCCGCCATGTCGTCTCTCCTCGTCATGGGGTCATCGGTTCGCCGGGTGCGGGGGCCAGGCCCTGGCCGTCCCGTCGAAGGGCGCGGTGGCGCCCGCGACGCGGGCCAGGGCGGCGATCGCGCCGGTGACCACCATGATGCCCGCCACGGGCAGGGCCCCCCTGCCCTCCAGGGCGCCCAGGACCGACGAGACGACGGCCGCCATGGCGAACTGGAAGCCGCCGAGCAGGGCGCTGGCACGGCCGCTCGCCCCCGGCACGGCCGACATGGCCAGGCTAGTCGAGTTTCCCAGGTTGAAGCCGCAACTGCCCACGGCGATCGCCAGCGGGATGAGGATCCAGCGCGTCGGGATGCCGCTGAGGACGATGGCCAGCATGCCCGCCGCGCCGATGATCGTCAGCGCCAGGCCGATGCTGAGCAGGCGCCCCGGGCCGTACTCGCGCACCGCGCGGGCCGAGTACGTGCTGGCCGCGGTGAGCACGAGGGCGTTGGCGCCGAACAGGAGGCCGTACTGCAACGAGCTGAAGCCCATCACCGACTGGTAGAGGAAGGAGGAGCCCGAGATGTAGGCCATCAGCGTCGAGAACGAGAAGACGAAGCAGACGGCGTGGGCGACGAAGCGGCGCGACCCGAGACGCGGCCCGGCCTCGGGCGATGCGGCGCGGGCCGCGCGGATCCCGGCGCGGCGCCGCGGCGGCATCGACTCGGGCACCAGTGCGATCGTGAGGACCAGCGCGGTCAGCGAGACGACGACGATGAACCACATCGGCACGCGCCAGCTGCCCACGGCCAGCAGCAGCGAGCCGAGGAGGGGCGCGATCACCGGGACGACGCCGTTCACCAGCATGACGAGCGTGAAACCGCGCGCCGCCTCGGCGCCCCGGGCCCTGTCGGCGATCACCGCGCGCCCGATCACCATGCCCGCGGCGCCCATGAGACCCTGGACGAGACGGGCGGCGATGAGCAGGCCGATGCTCGTGGCCATGGCGGCCGCGATGCTGGCGACGACGGCGATGACGCAGCCGATCAGCAGCGGGGTGCGGCGTCCGAAGCGGTCCGACAGCGGGCCGAACAGGAACTGGCCGATGCATCCGCCGGCCAGGAAGGCCGTCATCGTCAGCTGGACGGGGCCGCCGCTCGTGTGCAGGTCGACGACCAGCTGCGGGAAGGCGGGCAGGTAGAGGTCCATCGCGACGGGCGCGAAGGCGGCGAGCAGGCCCAGGGCCGTCAGGGGGGCCCCGCTCAGCGCGCGTCTCCCTGCCGGCTGCGCGCCCGCCGCTTCGGCAGAGCCCGGAATGGTGTTGACGGGGGACACGGTGATCGACTACCTCGAGGATGGGGCGGGCGCCGGTGATGGCGCATTGGTTATAAGAATATAACGAGGTTTCCAGGCGGTTCCGCGCAGGCGGTCCTCCGCGCCCGGGGGTGAGGAGTAGGGAATGGACACGAACGACCAGCGCCAGTTGACCGAGTTCGCCACGGCCATCCGCAGCCTCGTCTTCTCGCTGCGCCGCGACGCCGTGACGGACGTCGGTCTGGAACCGCTCACCGCCGCCGAGGTCGAGGTGCTCCACTGGGTGCTGGCCCACCCCGGTACCACGTCCGCCGAGATCAGCCACGGGCTCGGGCTCAAGCCCTCCAATGTCAGCGTCACCGTGCGCGGCCTCGTCGCCGTCGGGCTCCTCACCCGTCGCGTGGACGAGGCCGACCGCCGCCGCCGAGTGCTGGAGGCCACCGACAAGGCCCTGACCGACCACCGCCGCATCGACGGGGCCTGGACCGGGATCATCGCGGACCTGCTCGACGGTTTGGGCCGGGATGAGCGGCGGGCCGTACTGGCCGCCGCCGCCCCGCTCGGGCGCCTGGCGCAATTGCGCCACGGGGCCGGGCGCTGAGGCCCCGGCGGGGCTCAGCCCTCGCCGGATCCCTGCTCGTCGCCCGCATCGCCCTCGTCGTCGGAGGCCAGGATCAGGTAGATCTGCTTGCGCGTCGCGTCGAGGAGCTCCCCGACCTGCCTGCGCTGCGCCTCCGTGCCCGATCGGGCGACCTGTGCGACGGCACCGCGCAGGCCCTCCATCGCCGGGCGCAGCTTGAGCATGCCGGCCATGTCGCGCGTCATGCGCTCCCACGGGGCCCTCCCGGACGCCTCCTCGAGGCGCTTCGTGCCGTCCTCGGTGATCGTGTAGATCTTCTTGCCGTCCTCGCTCTCCCGGCAGGTGACCAGCCCCTCGTCGGTCATGGCCTGGAGCGCCGGGTAGACCGAGCCGGGGCCCGGCCTCCACAGGTCCTGCGACTTGGAGGCGATGGCGGCCATGATCTGGTACCCGGTCGAGGGCTGCTCGGCCACGACGCGCAGTACGGCCTGGCGGACGTCGCCGCGCCGGCCGCGGCCGGGGTGGGCGGGGCCGCCCCGGCGGGCGGCGAGGCCCGCA
>NZ_CAUTOU010000066.1:0-11541 GCF_963539965.1 uncultured Propionibacterium sp. | reverse complement strand
CGCCGGCCTGCGCCGCCCGCCGGTCGGCGAGCGGGGCATCCGCGTCGGGACGGCGCTGGCGGCCGTCGCCTCCCGGCCCGGGCAGGGGGCTCTCGCGCGGCCCGAACGGGCCGAGGAGGCCGATACCGGACCCCGTCTTCCCCCGGCGGCTCCTGAACCGGCCTGCTCCGGGACCGACGGCCCCGTGCTGGTGCGGCTCGGCTCGTCCGCCGGGAGCCCGGTGAGCATCGACCTGCTGACCCGCGGTCTGCTGACCGTCGAGGCGGCGCACGCGGATCTCGCGGACGGCCTGCGGGCGTCACTGGCCATCCAGCTGTCCGACGAGTCGGCCCCTCCCGTGCAGGTGCGCGCCGGTCCCGGCTGCGCCTGGCTCTCGTGCCTGGACAGTCCGCGGATCGCTGCGGCGCCGACCGGCGTACAGCTCCGGCGGGACCTGGAGCGCCTCGTCGCCGAGCGCTCCGCCCTGCTGGAGGACGGCGGGGATGCCGCCGCGTTGAGAGCGGACCCGCAGCTGGGCGAGGCGTGGGAGCCGGTCGTCTTCCTGCTCGACGAGCCCTGCGGGTTCAGCGCCGACGAGCTCACCCGGGTCGGCGCCTGCGCCCTCGCCCCGCCCTCCCCGGGCGAACCGGCCGATCTCGAGCTGGCCGAGCGGTGGGCCGGGATCGACGGCCGGGAGCTCGCCCCCGAGCTCGTCATGGCACCCGCGCGCCGCGGCATCGAGGAGCTCTTCGACGCCGCCGACAGCACCGATTTCACGAAGGCCTGGTGGTGGACGAGCGACCCCGGCCTTCCCGACGACATCGTGCCCCTGCGCAGGGGCATCGCACCCGCGTCCAGCCAGGAGCCCACCGTGCCACCCGACCCCGTCCCCGATCCCGTCCCACCGGCTCCGTTCCTGCGGCTTCTCGGCCCCGTCGAGCTGCTGGGCGCACGGGGCGCCCGCCCGGCACGGGCCGTGCGCCAGTGCCAGGAGTACTGCGCCTGGATCCTCGCCAACCCGGCCGGGACCGCGGCCCGAATGACACGCGAGCTGCTCGTGGCCGACACCACCCGGCGCTCGAACATGTCACGGCTGCGCACCTGGCTCGGCGCCGACGAGGACGGCGAGCCCTACCTGCCCGACGCCTACAGCGGCCGCATCACGCTGCACCCGCAGGTGACCTCCGACTGGGAGCAGCTGCAACTGCTCATCACGCCGGGCGTCAACCGGGTCGTCGATGCGGTACTGGAGCGGGCCCTGGCGATGGTGCGCGGCGCCCCGCTGGCCGACGCGGCCCCCGGCGAGTGGGCATGGGCCGAGCAGATGCGCTCGGACATGGTCTCGGCGATCCGCGACATCGGCGTCGAGCTGGGCGGCCGCCGCCTTGATCGTGGCGAGTTCGGCCAGGCGCGACGCGCGGCGGCCACGGCCCTGGCAGCCGCACCGGACGACGAGCGCCTCCTGCAGGTGCTGCTGCGCGCCGAGCACCTGGCGGGCAACCGGCCCGAGGCGGAGCGGCTCGTCCTGCAGATCACCCGGCAGGCCAGAACCATCGGCACGGACCTGCAGGAGGAGACGATAGCCCTTCTGCAGGAGGTGGTGGAGGGCCGCAAGCGGGCGCGTCTGGCCTAGCCGGTGGGCCCAGCCGGTCGCCGGGCAGGCGGCACCGAGGCGCAGCCCCGGCGCTCACCGGCGGCCGGGATCGGGCAGGCTCCTCACGCCGACGGCTCCCTGCCCACCGCCGCGACGATCGGGCGCAGGTCCATCCACCACTGCTTGCGGGGACGGCGCTTGACGGTGTTGACGCGCTCGGTCATGTGCGCCAGCGGGTAGTCCTCGATCCGGCCGCCGCTCAAGCCGATGTAGCGCGCCACCGGCTCCTCGGCCTCGAACTCGCGGGCCAGCACGTCCAGCGCCGCCGCGGCCATGCGCGTGGCCAGCAGGCGATCGGCCGGGCTGGGCTCGCCGCCCTGCTGCACATGGCCGATGATGTTCGTCCGCACGTCGTACAGGCCGTGGCTCTCGCCCTCGAACAGGCGCCCCAGGAAGTCGGTCGTGTACTCTGCCGAGGCCATCTCGGAGCGCACCGCCAGGAACAGGCGGCGGCCGCGGCCGAACGAGTCGCGCAGCCAGCGCACGTCCTGGTTGAGCTGGTCGAGGCCGATGCCGTCCTCGTTGAGGTAGATGCGCTCGGCGCCGCCGGCCAGGCCGCCCATGAGCGCCAGGTAGCCGCATCGGCGGCCCATCGTCTCGACGACGAAGGCCCTCGTCGTGGCGGCGCCCGACTGCTTGATGCGATCGATGTCGTCCACGATCTCGTTGAGCGCCGAGTCGGCGCCGATGGCCTGGTCGCTGCCCGGCAGGTTGTTGTCGATGGTGGCCGGCACGCAGACGATCGGGATGCGGAAGGCCGGGTAGCGGTCGGTCTCGCCCTGCATCAGATAGGCCGCCTGGTAGGCGTTCCAGCCGCCGACCACCATGAGGGCGTCCACCCGGTGGTCCTCCAGCGCCCGGCTGATCGCGTAGAACTGCTCGACGCTGGGCACATCGCGGCGCAGCCCCAGTTCGGCGCCGCCGGCACCGACCCAGCCCTCGACGTCCTCCCAGCCGAGCTCGTCGATCTCGCCGCGCAGCAGGCCGGTGAAGCCGCTGTGCACGCCCAGCATCGTGTAGCCGCGCGCCGTGCCCAGGCGCACGGCCGCGCGAGCGGCGGCGTTCATGCCCGGGGCAAGGCCGCCGGCATGCAGGATCGCCACGCGCTGGGAGTCGTCGTCCTTGGGATCGTCCTCCGCCGCCACGCGGTTCGGGTGCGTCAGCTCCTCGAAGATCCGGGCCATGTCGGTGAAGTCCTCGCTGCGCAGCCCCATCGCCGCGTCGTAGTCGCCGGCCGCGATGAGCTCGGGCACCCGACGGGTCCTCGCGACCGCCTCGACCAGCGGCAGCCGCACGACGCCCGAGCCCCGGATGCCCAGCACCATGCCCTCGGTACTGGCGCCGGCGGTGAGCACCTCGATGGCCGCCGAGTGGCCCAGCCAGGTGCTGGCCCAGCGGTCGTAGGCGCTCGGCTTGCCACCGCGCTGCACATGACCAAGATTGGTCAGGCGCGCCTCCTCGCCGTTGATGCGGCTGATCGCCTCGCGCACGTACTCGCTCGTGATCGGTTCGCCCGTGCGGTCCTGCGCTCCCTCGGCGACGACGACGATCGACTCGCGCCGGCCCGCGGCCCGGCCGCGACGCAGCTCGGCGCACATCCGCTCCTCCCAGCCGTCCTCCGGCGGCAGCTCGGGGATGAGCACGTAGTCGGCGCCGCCGGCGACGGCGCTCATCAGCGCCAGGTAGCCGCAGTGGCGGCCCATGACCTCGATGACGAAGCAGCGCTGGTGGCTGGCGGCGGTGGCGGTGATGGCGTCGATCGCATCGACGATGCGGTGCAGGGCGGAGTCGGCCCCGATCGTCGAGTCCGTGCCCACCAGGTCGTTGTCGATCGAGCCGACTAGGCCGGCGATCATGAGGGCCGGGTGCGCGGCGGCCATCTCGGGACTGATGAGCCCCGCGCCGGCCAGCTCGTCCATGAGCCCGGGCCATTCGCCCCGGAAGGCGTCCAGGCCGGTCAGCGAGCCGTCGCCGCCGATCACGACCAGGCGGTCTATTCCTCGTTCCACGAGGTTCTTCGCGGCTCTCATGCGTCCCTCGCGGGTGCGGAACTCCTTCGAGCGGAAGGTTCCGATGGCCGTTCCGCCCTTGCCCAGGACGTTGCCCGCGTCGTTCCACGTGAAACGCCGGATGGATTCGCCGCCGTCGACCAGGCCCTGGTAGCCCTCGTAGACCGCGTAGACCTCGGCGCCGCGGCTGATCGCGGTGCGCGCGACTCCTCGGACGGCGGCGTTCATGCCCTGCGCGTCACCGCCGGAGGTGAGCACGGCGAGGCGGGCTGGATTGGCGGCTGCGGTGTCGGTCATGGCTCAATTCTCACCCGTGGCCGGGACGACGATCCGGGCGCGGGGTGGTTTCCGCCGGTTTCACCCCGTGCGGGGACCCTCCGGAGTCCTCGGGGCTGAGCATCCGCCGAAGGACGACCGGCCCGGTCTGAGTCGGGCGCTCGGCGTGGGCCGGGGTTCATTGTTGCGGTGGCGCTCGTCGGGGACCGGCGGGCGCCGTCGTTCGTTGTGAGGGGCGGGTCCGGTCTTCGGGCGCCCGTGGAGGATCTCCTGGTGCCCAGGCCATTCCGACCACCGAGAATCGTGGCCTGCGGGCCCGTGGAGGGCTCGGGTCTCCCGTTCCGCCTCGGGGAGGCCGGTGCCGTGGCCAGCGCGAGCGCGGTGGGTTTTGCTCCGGCACGGTCGGCGTGCTGGAGCACGTGGCCCTGTGCGCTCGTGGCGGGTCCTGCGTCGTGACGGGGCGGGGCCCGCCGGCGGCCGTGTCGCGTGCCTCTGTCGGGGGCCCGGGCTCCGTCCCTTGGGGGGTCCCCCTGGTTCTTCCCCCTACTGGGGCCGGGCCGGTTCGGGGAGCCTGTGGCGCCTGTCGGTGCCCGGGTTTAGCGTTCTGGTCCAGCGGCCGTGCACCTCCTATGCGGCCGTTGTGAGGTGTTCTCGTGGCTGAGTATTCGGGCAGGCTGGGAGCCTACGACGAGCCGGTGCCGTTCGACGATGCGACGGCGGACGCGTTGAAAGCAGCGGCGACGGCGCTGTCGAGCACCCTGACGGGCCAGGCGGCCTCGCGGTCATCGTGGGCGTCGACGGCGTCGGCGGAGTTCCGGGGGCATTACGCGGACGTGTTCGACTCGAACAGCAAAGCTGCTTGTGATGACTGCTCGAACATCGCGTCGGCGTTGGACGCGTTGGCGGCTGATGTTCAGACGATGAAGGACGCGGCCGCGTCGGAGCGGGATCGGCGCCGGCAGGCGAAACAGTGGGCGGACCGGCAGGCCGACCGGAATCCCCTTGAAGTGGTGAAGGACTGGTTCACCAACGACGACCAGCCCCCGGCGGGCCCGCCCGCGGCCCCGGTCGTGAACGCGCAGGCCCCGACCGTCAGCACGTGGTCCGAACCCGCATCCGGGGCCGCCGGGGCAGTGAGCTCGGCCCGCCCGGACGACCTGCGCACTTATTCGTCGAGTGACCGGCGCCAATGACACGGTCACGTGACACGGTCACGACCCAGAAGGGCGCCCTCGACGGCGCCATCGCCGATTTCGCGGACAAGTGCTCGTGGTGCGGCATCGACGCGTCGGGGATCACGACCGCGCTGATCTCGTTCGGGTCGAACAACTCGAACGAGGTCCGGTGGGTCGACACGGTCGCGGCGGCGTTCGAGGCCGCCGGCGGGACGGGGGCGATCTCGATCGTCTCCGACGCGTCGATCGATGCCTCGTTGCAGGCGGCGGGCGTGGACCAGACTCGCACGCCGTTGGACGTGGCGGCCCCGTCGATCCAGGGCGACCCCCAGACCTCCGGCTACGCGGACGACCCGGTGAACACGACGACCGGCAACTTCGTGGAGCCGGAGACCGACCTTTCGTTCACCGGCGGGTGCGCCTCGCTCGGGTTCGAGCGCATGTACAACTCCCTGTCGGCCGGCATCGGGGCGTTCGGGCCGGGCTGGGCGTCGACCGCCGACCAGCGGCTGGCCATCGACGAGGATGGCGCGACGTGGGTGCAGCCGTCGGGTCGGCACATCACCTTCGGCCGGCTGGGGAATGGCTGGGACCGGGCCGACGGCGACAACTACTGGCTCCACACCAACCCCGGCACCACTGCTGGCACCGGCACTGCCGCCGAAGCCGGCGTCGGTACCGGCGGTGCTGCTGCTACCGGGGGCCTTCCCGCCACCACCACGGAGGCCGCCGTCCCCGATGATGCTGCTGGTGCCGGTGACGCCTCCACCGGTGCTGTCGACGCTGCCGTTGCTGGTGGCATGGCCGCCGGTGAGCGTGCCGGGGACGCCTCTCCCGCCGCTTCTGCCCCCGCCGGCGCTTCCGCTACGGGCTCCAGCGCCGCCTCCGTGGGTGCTGCTGGTGGGTTCGTGGTGTCGGACAATGCGGGTGGCCGGTGGGTGTTCGACCGTGCGGGCCGGCCGGTGTCGGTGGGCCGGGGTGCGGGGACCCGGGTGGACTACGAGTGGGACGGTGACCGGCTCACCGGCCTCACCCACGAACGGGGCCGGGCCATCACCATCGAGTGGAACGACCAGCGCACGCGGATCGCCGCCCTGGTGGCATCGGATGGCCGCCGCGTCGACTACGCGTACGACCCGGCCGGGCGGCTCGTGGCGGCCCAGACCACCGGCGGCGGGACCCGCCGGTACGAGTGGAACGAGCAGGGCCTCATCGCCCGGGTCGTTGATCCTGATGGTGTGGTCGAGGTCGAGAACACCTACAACTACCGCGGGCAGGTCACATCGCAGCGGTCGGCGTTCGGCCGCGTCTCGCACTACACGTACCTGCCCGGGAACATCACCCAGGTCGCCGATGGGGATGGGGGCCGGGCGAACACGTGGATCCACGACCAGAGGGGCCGCCTCGTCGGCATGATCGACACCGACGGGAACCGGCAGTCCATCGGTTGGGACCGGTGGGGCAACCGGGTGCAGGTGACGGGCCGTGACGGAGCGATGACTGTTTGCCGGTACGACGGGCTGGGCCGGCTGGTCACGCGCCTCGAAGCGTCCGGTGCCCGGTCGGATTACGAGTGGGACGGCCTGGACCGGGTGGTGCGGGTCACCGTCACCGACACCACCACCAGCAGCAAGACCGGCAGCGGCAGTGGCGTCGGCGGGGCTGCTGCGGGGGCGTCCGCCACCGGCGGGGCCGGTGGGCAGAACGGGCCGGCGGTCACAACGTATGGATATGAGGGGTCTGCCCGGAATCCGTCGACGGTGACGGACCCGGAGGGCGGGGTGTCCCGGCTGGTCTGGGATCGGGGTCTGCTCGTCGAGGCGGTGGATCCGGCCGGTGTGCGGGTGCGGCTGGGCCATGACGAGCACGGGGATCTGGTGTCGTCGACTGACGCGGACGGGAATGTGGCCCGTCTGGTGCGTGACGGGGCGGGCCGGGTGGTCGCGGCGGTGACCCCGCTGGGCCACCGCACCGAGTACCGGTACGACCCGGCGGGCCGGCTGGCCTCCCGCCGCGATCCGGACGGGGCCATCTGGCGGTGGGAGCACACTGCCGGGGGCCAGCTGACGGCGACGGTGGACCCGGCGGGCGGGCGCACCGTGGTGGAGTATGGGCCGAACGGGGTCGAGGAGGTCACGACGGACCCGTTGGGGCGGCGTCTGGAGCAGGAGTGGGACGATCTGGGCAACCTGGCCGGGACGGTCCTGCCGGACGGGTCCCGGTGGGGGTTCGGTTATGACGGGCTGGGCCGGCTGCGTCAGGTGACGGACGCGGCCGGGGGCAGGGCCGAGCTGTCGTACGACGCGTGCGGGAACCTGACCGGTACTGTCGACCCGACCGGGGTCGTGCAGTCCTTCACGTACGACGAGGCGGGCCTGCCGGTGCGGGCGGCCGATCCGGGATCGGCGCGTGCTGCCCGTCGGGACGGGCTGGGCCGGGTGGTCGAGGAGACCGGTGAGGATGGTTCGGTCACTCGGGTGCGGTATGACCGGTGCGGGCGTCCGGCGGAGGTCACCGACGAGGTCGGCGGGTTGACGCGTGTCGAGCGTGACGCGGCGGGCCGTCCGGTACGGGTCAGGCAGCCGGGCGGGAAGTGCTTCGGTTACGAGTACGACGCGTGCGGCCGGTGGGCGGCCACGGTCAGTACGGGCGGGCGCCGGTACGAGCTCACCTATGACGCGGACGGCCGGGTCGTCTCGGAGAGGTGGCCGACCGGTGAGCGCGTCACGTCACGGTTCGACGCGTGCGGGCGGATCATCGAGCGGGTCGAGCCGGGCCGGGGCCGGACCCGGTTCGGTCACGACCGGTGCGGGCGGATCAGCTGGGTGCGGGACACGTGGAACGGGCACCGCCGGTTCGGCTACGACACGGCCGGGCAGCTGGTCTCGGTGACGGACGCGCTGGGCGGGACCACTCGGTTCGAGTACGACGGGTCCGGACACCGGGTCGGGCTGGTCGACCCGATGGGCGGGCGGACCGTGTGCACCTGCGACCCGATGGGCCGGCCTCTCAGCATGACCGGGCCGGACGGGCGGACCACCCGTTACCGGTGGGATGCGTCGGGCCGGCCGGCGGCCCGGGTGGACGGGGCCGGCAGACGACTCGAGTTCACCTATGACGCGTCGGGCCGGTTGAGCAGCGCTCTCGCGGACGGGGCCCCGCTGGTGTCCCGGATGCTGGACTTCGGGGCCCGTACCCTCACCCTGACGGGTCGGGGCGGACGCACGGACACTCTGGTGTGGGACGGGGCGGGCCGGCTGGTCGAGCGGCGCCGCGGCGACCAGACGGTGCGGTGGGGCTACAACGCCGACGGGCTGCGCACCTCGATGACACACCCGGACGGTTCGGTCACCCGGTACGAGTACGACACCGACAACCGGGTCAGCGCCGTCGAGCATCCCGGCCTCGGACGGGCCACCATCGCCCGCGACGAGATCGGCCGCGTCACCGCGCTGGACGCCGACGGGCTCCACGCGCGCTGGGCCTGGCAGGCCGGCGGGCTGGTGTCCCATGAAGTGAACCGGCGCGGGTTCATCCAGTCCACCGGTTTCGAACACGACACCGACGGACGCGTCACCGCGCGGACCGTGGACGGTATCCGTACCGAATACACGTACGACGCGGCTGGCCAGCTCGTCGCGTCCCGCGACAGCGAGGGATTCACCGGCGCGTGGCGGTGGGACCCGAACGGGCGTCTGACCCGTCACGAGTACGACGGCCGGGTCACCGAGTACGCCTATGACCCGGCGGGCCGGCTGCGCGCCAGCCGTGACCGGCGCGGCGAGACCGTCTACGACTACGACGGTGCGGGACGCCGGGTTCACGAGACCGGGCCCGACGGGGAACGCCTGTTCGGCTGGGACGGTCGCGGCCGGCTGGAATCGGTCACCGAGATCATCCATGACGGGGACCGGGTCCGGGCCCGGATCCGTCGTCTCGACGTGGACCCGCTCGGTGAACTCGCCGCGGTCGATGACCTGCCCGTGTGGTGGGACACCGCCGCCGGCGGTGGCGCCATGACCGGTCTCGGGGACGTCCCGGTCATCGACGTGGCGGGCGCCGGTGTCGGTCTCGGCGGCCCCGAACCCGACTGGCTGACCAGCGCCCGCCGCACCCGGGACGGCCGGCCCGCCGACCCCTGGCAGAGCCCCCGCACGGCCAGCACAGCCGGCACGGGCGGGTGGTTGCCCGACGGGGTCGGCCTGGCCGCCACGGGCGGGCTGGTCATCGCCGGGATGGAATGGACCGGCGCCAGGGTCTACGATCCGGCCACGGCCGCCTTCCTGTCCCCCGACCCGATCCCGCCGGTGCTCGGGGCCAGCTGGGCCGCCAACCCGTACTCGTACGCCGGGAACGACCCGGTCAACCTGTCCGACCCGGCCGGCCTGCACCCGCTGACCGACGCGGACCTGAACGCCTGGCGCGACCAGCACAAGACCGGCCTCGCCGCGGCCGGGGACTGGGTCGGCAACAACTGGGAGTACATCGCGGCCGGCGCCGCGGTCGTGGCCGGTGTCGCGCTCATGTGCACCGGTGTCGGGGCCGGGGCCGGGCTCGGGCTCATGGCCGCGTCCGGGGCCCTGCTGTCCGGCGGGGTCAGCATCGCCGCCCAGAAGCACTCCAACGGCTCGGTCGACTGGGGCCGGGTCGGTATCGACACCGCTATCGGCGCCGTCTCGGGCCTGGCCGGCGGCGGCGCCTACGCCGGCGTCAGAGCCGCCACCGGGTCCATGACCTCGTGCCTGGGCCGCAACGTTCTGGCCGGCGCCGTGTCCGGGGCCGCAGACGGCGGCTTGTCCGGGGGCCTGACCTACCTGACCGGGCCCGGCCCCCACACCACGGGTGGTCTTGCGCAGGCCACCGGCGGCGGGGCCCTGGGAGGAGGGGGCCTTGGCGCCGCGGGCGGTGCTCTCTCGAAGGTCTCCGGGGTCACCGAGATCGGCTGCTTCCGCGCCGGCACCCAAGTCCTCATGGCCGACGGCACCACCAAGAACATCGAGGACGTCACCGAAGGCGACCGGGTCGCCTCCACCGACCCCGACACCGGACGGGACACCACCAGCCGCGTCGAACGCGCCTTCACCCACGACAAGGTCGCGACCCTGCGCGTGTCCACCACCGCCGGTGAACTCGTCACCACCACCAACCACCCCCTCTACGTCGAGGGCAAGGGCTTCACTCCCGCCGGCCGGCTCCACCAGGGCGACCTGCTCCGCGGACCCGATGGCACCACCACCGAAGTCACCACCATCCAATCCACCGGCACAGCCGAAACCGTCCACAACCTCGGCGTCGCAGGCACCCACAACTACTACGTCCGCACCGGCACCCGCTGGACCCTCGCCCACAACAGCGGGACCCCCACCAAGACCTGCGAGGAAGTCACCCGGAAGGTCCAGGAACTCGCCCAGGCAGAAGCGGACAAGGGAATGCAAGCCCTCCGCAGCGGGTTCAGCCCGGAACAGACAACGGCCCTCAAAGAAACGCCCTACTTGGACAGGATGTATGCTGGAACAGAGATCCACAACGGTGTTCGGGATCAGATCGAAGAAATGTTCCCGGGTGTGACGTACAATCCGAACAAGGGTCCTGATTTCAGGATTCCGAAGGAGTTGAGCGGGGCGGATGCCGACGAGTTCGTCGAGTTGACCACCCCGGGGCAGGTCCCCGTCCATCAGCGGAGGGCCGCGAGGGATCCCCGTTATGAGGGCGTCCAGTACGCGACGTACGAGATCCCGTGAGAGGGCGCGTGGTCGTGCAGGAGGAGGGTTCTGGTATGACGTCGATCGGGGAGTTCCGGGCGGACAGGATCGGGCAGCCCGGTGGCATGATGATCGTCGACAGGGTGCTCGAGGGCGTGGACTTCAGCGGGCTGAGGATCGACTACTTCAGCGTACGCAATTCCACGCTCCGCGGCTGCGACTTCCGCAAGATACGGATCCAGTCGGCGGTGTGGGGCGGCGGCAGCCCAGCCGTGTTCGAGGGCTGCGTCTTCGACGGCGCCAGGATCGTGTTCAACGTTGACTTGGGAGTCGTTTTCCGTAATTGCTCGTTCCGGAACGTGATCCTGAGCCACTGGGGATTCAAGGAGATCGCGCTGGTGGGGTGCGCGTTCACGGGGCGCCTGCGTCATTGCGCTTTCAACGGCCGCGCCAGTTACGAGCCCGACGCGCCCGCCAACACGATCCACGACAACGACTTCAGCGGGGCCGAGTTCATCGATGCGGAGTTCCGGTGGGGCGTCGACCTCACCCGCCAGAAACTCCCGGAAGGCCCCGACGTGTTCTACGCCGAGGACGCAGCCACCACCATCACCACCGCCCAGAACCGCCTCGACCGGATCACCGACACAACACTCCGCAAGGACATGGAAAACAAACTGGAGGTCCTCGCCCGGTACCCCCGACTCGGACAGGAACAGCTGTTCGTGACCAAGGGCACCTTCTCA
>NZ_CAUTOU010000065.1:0-11722 GCF_963539965.1 uncultured Propionibacterium sp. | reverse complement strand
CGCGCGAGCACCGGCCGGGCCACGACGAGCGGGTGCGCCGCCTCGAATCCGGCACGGATCCCGCCGCGCTGGCCCGCGAGGCGGACGAGGCGATCGAGGCCTGCGCGCGGGCGCTGGAGACGGCCGGACCGGGCGCCGTCGAGACGGGCCCGGGACCGGTCCGCCTGGCCGACCTCATCGGGGCGGCGACGATCGAGGCGCGCCTGCTGGCCGACCGCTGCGGCACCGGGCTCGACAGGGCCGGCACGGCGCAGTCCCTGCGGGCCTGCGCCCAGGTGCTCGAGGAGCGCTTCGGCGGCCGGAGCATCGAGCTGCGCGTCCCGCCGACGACCGCCGTGCAGCTGCGGGCGATCACCGGCGGCCCGGCCCATCACCGGGGCACGCCGCCGAACGTCGTCGAAACCGACCCGGACACCTTCTGGGGCCTGTGCACCGGCGCACTGGCCTGGACGCGGGCCCGCGAGGCCCGCCTGCTGAGGGTCTCGGGCGCGCACGCCGCCGAGGTCGGGCAGATGCTGCCGGTCGTCCACCCGCGTTGACCGGGCCGGCGGCCCGTCAGCGGCCGGACTTCAGGCCCGCCCCGCACATGGTGGTCAGGCAGTCCGGCACCGGGCCCCACCGGCGACGGTACCGCCAGTAGGCGGCCAGGTTCGCGGCCGCCGTGTACTCGCAGCAGACGCCGCGGGAGGCGAGCTCGGCCCGGGCGCGCACGATCTCGTCCTCCTCGGCGTGGACGAAGCGCACGCCGTACCTGCGGGCGAGGGCGAGGATCTGCGCGCCGCGCATGGGCGCCCCGACGGCGATGCCCTCGGCGAGGGTGGGCTCCGGCGTGACCGCGGCCGGCTCGGCGTCCCCGGCCTCGGCCGCGCGCAGCAGCGGGTCGCAGCCGGCCGCCTGCACGGCGATGATCTGGGGCATCATCCCGATGAGTCCGGCGCGCAGAAGATCCTCCAGGCCCCTCACCAGTCCGAGGAGCAGGGTGCCGTTGCCCACGGGCACGAGGATGTTCGCCGGGATGCGCCCCAGCTGCTCCCAGATCTCGTAGCCGAAGGTCTTGGTGCCCTCGTAGAACACCGGGTTGTAGACGTGGCTGGCGTAGAAGAGGCCCTCGGCGGCGGCCTTCGCCCGGCACACGTCGGCGCAGTGGTCGCGGCCGCCGGCCACCACGTCGACGGCGGCGCCGGCCGCCCGGATCAGGTCGATCTTGCGCGGCGAGGTGCCCTGCGGGACGAAGATCTCGCAGCCGATGCCGGCCCGGGCGCAGTAGGCGGCCACCGCGTGCCCGGCGTTGCCGCTGGAGTCCTGCACGACGCGGTCCACCCCGATCGAGGCGCAGTGCGCGGCCAGGACGGCCGCTCCCCTGTCCTTGAACGACCCCGTGGGCATGAGGTAGTCCATCTTCAGCGCGAGGTCCTCGTCGAAGTCGATGACCGGCGTCATGCCCTCGCCCATGGTGACGGCCCGCCAGGCGTCGCCGTCGTCCAGGCCCATGAAGGCCCGGTAGCGGAACAGGCTCCACTCGCGCCGGTCGATCGCGTCGGGGTCGAACGGCCGGCGCTCGTACTCCAGGCCCCACAGGCCGCCGCAGCGGCAGCGGGCGGCGCGCGTGACGGCCGGCTCGCGCGCCCTGCACCGGGAGCAGACGAACATCATCGCGCCCCTCCCCGGACGATCAGATGTGGCCGATGCCCCGTTCCAGCTCCCAGGGGGTCACCTGCCGGGCGTACTCGAAGTACTCGGCGCGCTTGTTGCGCAGGAAGTAGTCGAAGACGTGCTCGCCGAGGGTCTCGGCGACCAGCTCGCTGGACTCCATCGCCTCGATCGCCTCGTCCAGGCTGCGCGGCAGCGGGGCGATGCCGAGCGCATGGCGCTCCTTGTGGGACAGGGCCCATACGTCGTCCTCGGCCTCGTCGGGCAGCGGCAGCTCGCGGTCGATGCCGTCCAGGCCGGCGTTGAGCAGCAGCGCGTAGGCCAGGTACGGGTTGCAGGCCGAGTCGAGGGCGCGGTACTCGACGCGGGCGCTGGACTGCTTGTTCGGCTTGAACAGCGGCACGCGCACCAGGGCCGAGCGGTTGTTGCGCCCCCAGCAGATGTAGGCGGGGGCCTCACCGCCGCCCCACAGGCGCTTGTAGGAGTTGACGAACTGGTTGGTCACAGCCGTGATCTCGCGGGCGTGTGCGAGCAGGCCGGCCACGAAGTGACGGCCGGTCCTCGACAGGCGCACCTCGTCGGCGGCGTCGAAGAAGGCGTTGCGGTCGCCCTCGAACAGGCTCAGGTGGGTGTGCATGCCCGAACCGGCCGCACCGGTGAACGGCTTGGGCAGGAAGGACGCCTGGATGCCCTGGCTGGCGGCGATCTCGCGCACGACGACGCGGAAGGTCGTGATGTTGTCGGCCATCGAGAGGGCGTCGGCGTAGCGCAGGTCGATCTCGTGCTGGCCCGGGGCGCTCTCGTGGTGGCTGAACTCGACCGAGATGCCCATCTGCTCGAGCATCATCACGGCGTCGCGCCGGAAGTCGGTGCCGTCGTCCATGGTGGTGTGGTCGAAGTAGCCGGCGTTGTCGAGCGGCTCGGGCTCGTGCTCGCCCTGGCGCAGCTTCTCGAGCAGGAAGAACTCGACCTCGGGATGGCAGTAGAAGGTGAAACCCATGTCGGCGGCCTTGCCCATGGCGCGCTTGAGCACATGGCGCGGATCGGCCATCGCCGGCGAGCCGTCGGGCAGCGAGATGTCGCAGAACATGCGCGCCGTATTGGCGTGGGTGCGCCAGGGCAGCAGCTGGAAGGTGGACGGATCGGGGTGCGCGATCATGTCGGACTCGTAGACGCGCGCATAGCCCTCGATGGCAGAGCCGTCGAAGCCGGTGCCCTCGTCGAAGGCGCTCTCGAGCTCGGCCGGGGCCATCGCCACGGACTTCAGGAAGCCCTGCACGTCGGAGAACCACAGCCGGATGAACTTCACATTGCGTTCCTCGACGGTGCGCAGGACGAACTCGGTTTGGCGATCCATGGCCCCAGTCTGCCAGCGCCGCCCGCTCGTTGCCGACCCGACCGGATCACGAGGCGATAAACTCCTGCACGAATCACCGTATCGGCCCTGGCGGGCCGTACCGCACGAGCACGCGACTCCGGCTGCTCGTCGTCACCGAGGAGGCCGCATGCCCAGCGCCGGTTGGTATCCAGATCCTGCGGGCACGCCCGGCAGCTACCGCTACTGGGACGGCACGGCTTGGTCCGACACCACCACGACGGATCCCGCGGCCACGCCCCCACCGGGCCCCGTGCCGGCCGACGCCCCCGTCGGCCGGCGCGGCACCAGAGGCCCCGTCATCGCCATCATCGTGATCGTGGCCGCCGTGGCCGTCATCATCGGCATCGTCCTCACCCGCAGCGGGCTCGGCCCCCGCAACGACGTGCCCGAGGACACCAACAGCGCGGCACCCACCGAATCCGCCTGGGACGAGACGAGCACCCCCACCCCCACGCCCAGCTCCGACCAATCGAGCCAACGCTGCCCCGTCACCACCGTCACCACCGAGTCGGGCCAGCCCTGGAGCGGCATCGCCGGCGGGGGGCTGAAGGCGCCGAAGATCTCCGGCTGGAGGACGGACTCGGGCTTCTACCTCGACTGGGTCTCCGACACCCACACGCTGATGGACACCGTCTATCCCGGCTGGATGTCGAACGTCAGCGTGGGCGCCCTGAACTCCGTTGACGGCTTCACCGACCCGGTCGTCTCGGCCCACCAGACGATGGACTGCTACGCCTCCAGCGGCTACTACACGGACTACACGGGCCGCAAGGACCTCGTCGACGAGGCCACCACCGTCGACGGGCACCAGGCCTGGCACATGCAATCCGAGGTCTACGTCTCGAAGAGCTACCTGCCGCAGGTGAAGGGCGACGTCGTGGACATCTACGTGGTCGACGTCGGCTCGGGCGACCACTTCGGCGTCTTCATCTCCAGCGTCACGATCGACGACACCGACCGCGACAAGAAGGTGCGCGAGTGCATCTCCAAGCTCGAGGTCACCTCCTAGAGCTCGGTTCACCACCGGGGCCGCGCCCCGTGTGAGGCCGCCGCCCTAGACTTGGGCCCGTGACTGCCATGAAGCCCTACCCGCAGAGCCCGAAGCGCTCCGTCCCCGCCGGTATCGCCCGCCCCCCCTACCTCGGGGAGGCCGGTCCGGAGAACTACGAGGGCTCCGATGTCCAGAGCGACGAGACCGTCGAGAAGATGCGCCTCGCCGGCCGCATCGCGGCCGACGCCATCCTCGTGGCGGCCAGTCGGATCGCTCCCGGCGTCACCACCGACCACCTGGACGCGGTCGCCCACGAGTTCATGTGCGACCACCACGCCTGGCCGGCGAGCCTGGACTACCGCGGCTTCCCCAAGAGCATCTGCACGAGCGTCAACGAGGTCATCTGCCACGGCATCCCGGACAAGCGCCCGCTGGAGGACGGCGACCTGATCAAGATCGACGTCACCGCCTACATCGAGGGCGTTCACGGCGACAACTGCGCCACCTTCTACTGCGGCGGGGTCGACGAGGAGTCGAAGAAGCTGTCCGAGACGACCCGCGAGTCGATGTACCGCGCCATCAGGGTCTGCAGGCCGGGCCGCTCGGTCTCGGTCATCGGACGTGTCATCGAGAAGTACGCCAGGCGCTTCGGCTACGACGTGGTGCGCGAGTACACCGGTCACGGCGTGCACACCGCCTTCCACTCGGGCCTGATCATCTTCCATTACGACGAGCCGCGCTACGACCGCACGATGGCGCCGGGCATGACATTCACGATCGAGCCGATGCTGGCCATCGGCAGCGCCCGCACGACGCAGTGGGACGACGGCTGGACCGTCCTGACCCAGGACGGCTCGCGCTGCGCCCAGTTCGAGCAGTCGCTGGTGATCACGCAGAGCGGCGCCGAAATCCTCACCCTGCCGAGCGGCGGCACGCCCATCCTGGGCGGCGACCCGGCCGACATCGATCTGTCGGCCATCGACTGACCCCGCTCAGAGCCGGGACGGGCCGGGCGCCCCTCCGGGCTCCCGGGGTCAGTACGGATCCCGGCCCGGCGACGGCAGCCGATCGGCCGGCTGCGGCGGGGCCGTCGCCATCATCATGGGCGGCAGGCCGGGGCCGGGCTGCGGGACCTGGGGGAAGGCGCGGCGCCCGCCGGGCACCCACTCGCGCAGCTGCGCGGGCCTCTCGCGGCCGAACAGCTGGCGGTCGAGGCAGCCGCCGATCACTACCAGCGCAGGGCCCCAGGTCACGGCGTAGATGTTCAGGCCGTACGGCGGGCCCGAGCGCACGAGGTCGTCGGGGTTGAGCAGGGCCAGGACGAACATGCCCAGGCCGATGAGCCGGATGAGGTGGTGCCTCGGCTCGTCCCAGAGCTGACGGGAGACGCGGCGGGCCATGAACGCCAGGGTCAGCGGGAACAGCCCGAAGGTGCGCATGCCCGTCCAGACGGACCTGCCCACCAGGGCGCCGGCCCCCAGACGCGAGTCGACGCCGTCGAAGAAGGCGCGTTCGAGAAGCCACCCGGCCCACTCGTCGAAAGCTCCCGCGCCGTCCATCCGGAAGCTTGCTGCCAGCGCGATCAGCAGGAAGAAGCACACCATGCCGAGGACGACGCCGACCTGGAGGAAGGTCTTGACGGCCAGGCCCACGAGATAGCCGGGCCTCGGCTCGTACGAGCTCCCCGGAGCCTGACTCATCACGTCCTCCATAGTGCCACCGCAGCGGGAGGCGGCCGGTCAGGGCAACGCCGCGCGGGCGGACGAGCCGGCCTGTAAGCCGGGTTCTGTGGCTGCACGCAGCCGACGGTCATCCATCTGCGAGCGCCGTTGCCGACGCCCTTCCCCCGCCGCTTCCGCGACGGGCGCGCGACCTACCCGCAGGCTCGGGCGGGCAGCCCTCGAACGCCTGCGCGGATGCCGGGGCATCCCTCTTGGTCTTGCTCCGGGTGGGGTTTGCCCTGCCGCCGCAGTCGCCTGCGGCGCGGTGGTCTCTTGCACCGCCGTTTCACCCTTGCCCGATCGCTCGGGCGGTCTGTTCTCTGTGGCACTGTCCCGCGGGTCGCCCCGGGTGGATGTTGTCCACCACCCTGCCCTGTGGAGCCCGGACTTTCCTCTGCGCTCGCGCGCAGCGACCGTCCGGCCGACTCGTCCCGGCTGAAGCCTAGCGCGAGACCGCTCCGGGCCCGCATCCCCAGGCCCGCGTAGCATTGGCCCCGAACCCATTGGACAAGGAGTCCCCATGCCCAAGATCCTTCGTCTGCACGACTTCGGCGGGCCCGGGAGTCTCCGCCTCGACGAGCTCCCCAGCGCCGAGCCCGGCCCCGGCGAGGTGCGCATCCGGGTGCAGGCCTGCTCGATCACCCTCGACCAGCTGGCCTATCTGAACGGCGACGGCCACGGCGCACCGCGCCCGGAGCTCCCCGCGCGCTTCGGCTACGGGGCGGCGGGTCTCGTGGACGGGCTCGGCGAAGGCGTCGACCCCGCCTGGGCCGGCAGGGCGGTCTCGGTCATCGGCCCGTTCGACCAGGCCCGTCACGGCTGCGCGGGCGAGGAGGCCATCGTCCCGGCCGATGCGCTCGTCGCCCTGCCCGAAGGGCTCGATCCGGCCCAGGGCGCCGCGCTGTGGGCGCCGTACCTCACCGCCTACGCCCTCATCCACCTCGGCCGGCTGCGCGAGGGCGATCACGTCGCACTGCCGGCCGGCTCGTCCACCGTCGGCCTGGCCGCCATCCAGATCTGCCGCGCGGCCGGGGCGCTGCCGATCGCCGTCACCCGCAGCGGGGCGAAGGTCGAGGCGCTGCTGGCCGCGGGCGCGCATGCCGTGGTCCGCACCGACACCCAGAACTACGTCGACGAGATCGGCCGGCTCACCGGCGGCGCGGGCGCCCGCATCACCTTCGACCCCATCGGCGGCGACTTCCTCGCCGAGGCCGCAGCGGCCGCCGCTCCGGGCGGCGTGCTCATCGAGTACGGCGTGCTCGGCGGCACGAACGGCCGCTTCCCCGTCGAGCACGTGCTCGGCAAGGGGCTGACCGTCCGCGGCTGGACGGTCGGCGAGCTCGTCGCCGAGCCCGGGGCGCGCCGGGCGGCCGTGGATCATGTGCTGCGGCGCATCGCCGAGGGCGCCTACGCGCCGCGCGTGGCCGCGAGATTCCCGCTCGAGGACGCGGCGGCCGCCTTCGCGCAGCTGGCCTCGGGCGCCCGAATGGGTCAGACGGTGCTGGTGACCGGGCTCTGAGGCCCGCTCACAGGCCCGATTCGCCGGTGCGCACGAGGATGCGCCCGCACTCCTCGCAGCGCGCCACCGCGTCGGGCCGGGAGGCCGCGATGGTGTGCAGCTCCGCCTGGTCGAGCTCCATCCCGCAGCCCCCGCAGCGCCTGGCGCGCAGCTCGGCGGCGCCGCTGGAGCCGGTGCGCCCGGCGATCTTGTCGTAGAGGGCCAGCAGCTCGGCGGGCAGGGGCTCGCGCGCGAGCTCCCGTTCGCTCATCAGCCGCCCGCCCTGCTCGGTGATCTCGGCCTTCGACCGGTCGCGGCTGGCCAGCAGGGCGCGCATCCGGTCCTCGATCCCGGCGCGCCGGGCGAGCAGCTCGTCGTGAACCCCGGTGGCGTCCTCGATCTCCTGCATGGCCTCCAGCTCGATGTCCTCGAGATCGCTGATGCGCCCGTCCAGGTGCCCGATCTCCGCGAGCAGGCTCTGCAGCGCGCGCTGATCGGCGATCTCGCCGGAGTCGGCGCGGCCCCGGTTGCGCTCCTGGCGGGCCCTGGCGGCCTCGAGGTCGCGGTCGACGCGGTCGAACTCGGCCTGGGCGTCGCCGCGGCGGGTGGCGGCCTCGGTGATCCGCCCGGCCAGCGCCACGCGTTCGGCCTGCAGTCCCTTGAGCTCCTCGTTCTCGGGGAGATTCGCCGCCCTGTGACGCAGGTGCACGAGCTTCACGTCGAGGGCGGCGACGTCAAGCAGGCGGCGCTGAGCGGCGGGATCAGCAAGCATGCCCACAGCCTAGCCGCAGGTGCAGCGGACGGACCGGCCCCGGGGCCGGGGAGGGCCCGGCGGGGCCAGGTCGTGACGTTTTCAACAGTAGACCCCCGAAAATCACTAGGATGGCTCCCAATCCCTGTTCTGGTGCGGGCGCCTCGAGCGCCGCCCGGCGCCTGGCAGCGGGCGCGAGGCCCGCCGTCCGAGCCTCGCTCGGCCCGCACGCGAACCAGCTCGTGGAAGGAAGAGGCATGGGTCAGCAGAATGATCTCGTTCACGAGGTTCCCGGCTCCCGCACCGGGCGGAAGGGGCTGACGGGCACGAGCCTGATGACCGCCGCCGCCATCGGCGTCGTCGGCTGCATCGTCATCGTCCCCCTGTCCTACTACCAGCAGGCCGCGAGCCTGGCCTTCGCCCAGCTCGTCGCCGCCACGCTCGGCCTGTGGATGCTGCCGTGCGTCTTCCCGCTGGTCTTCCTGCGCAGACCCGGCACCACGCTGATGGCCTGCCTCGTCATGGGCGTCATCAGCACCTTCACCACGTCGTACGGGCCCCTGTCCATCGCCACCCTGGCGATCGAGGGCCTCCTGCTGGAGCTGCCCTTCCTGGTCACCGGCTACCGGAAGTGGACGAGGGCGCAGTTCATCGTCTCGGCCCTCCTCCTGGGCACCGTCATGGGCTGCCTCACCGCCCAGACCGCCGGGATCGTGAGGGTCACCACCGTCATCGTCATCGAGAACACCATCATCGCCGATGTCTCCTGCCTGGTCTTCCTGAGACTGACCACGCAGCTGGCCAGAGCCCTGCGCAACACCGACCTGGGGGGCTCCCTGGCCGCCGTCGACGCCGGCTGAGCGGACCGCCCGCTCCCCGGGAGCCCGGGCCCCGGGGGCGCCCACCACCGATCGGAAGGACCGTCATGGCCTCACTGTCCCAGCTGACGTTCCGCAGCCCGCTGTTCCTGCGTCTCTACGAGAAGCGCATCCACGGGCGCTTCCTCAGCACCTTCGCCAAGGAGCCGATGAACTACACGACCCTGTTCGACGATCTCCAGCGCATGGGCCGGGCCGAACCGGCCCCGCAGGAGCCCGCGCGGGTGCTCGACCTGGGCTGCGGCACCGGCTGGTACGCCCGCCACCTGGCCGGCCTCGACCGCTACCGCCGGGCGCGCATCACCGGCGTCGACCTGTCGCAGTGGGCCGTCGAGGTGGCCCGCACCAATGCGGCGCGCCTGCCCGGGCCCCATGCGGGGCTGGACTTCCGCACCGGCGACGTGCAGGCGCTGGGCCCCGAGCTGACCGGTCCGGTCGACGAGATCTGGCTGTGCGGCTGCCTGCACCAGATGAGCGATCCCCGGGCCGCCCTGGGCGAGGTCGCCAGGCTCCTCGGCCCCGACGGGCGGGTCTTCTGCCAGACCTTCTGCCGCAACCCGCGGATCAGATCGGACGTCGACATCGCCGTCATGCGCCGCGCCGGCCATCAGGTCTTCGAGCGCGACCAGCTCGTGGGGCTGGTGGGCTCGGCGGGCCTGCGGGTGCTCGCCGAGGAGCTGAGGGGGATCGTCCAGCTGCTCGTCATGGCGCCCGGCCGGCAGCCGCGGCGGGGCGCCCGGAGCGGCTAGAGGGCCCTCGGGCTGCGCACGAGGACGAGCACCCGGCTCAGGTCAGGCCCCCGAACCGGCCCAGCAGCAGCCCGAGGGCCGCGCCCGCGGCGCCCAGCAGGAGAAGCACCGTCGCCGTGGCGGGCGCGTGCTGCGCGATGGCGCGCAGCGGCCGGCCGGGAGCGCCCCATCCCGTCGCGGAGGGGCTTGGACAGCCCCCTACAGAGATGGCGGGCGGCTCGTGCGGTCCGGTACTCATCGTTCTCGCCTCCCTCCCCGTTCCGGGCCTCGGTCCCGGAGCTCCTCGATGGCGGAGATGACCAGGCCGGACCCGGTGAGGCGCCTGCGGACGGCCGCCCGCGCCTCGGGCAGGTCCCAGATCTCGTGGACGCCGGCCGCGGGGCTGAACTCGCCGCGCACGGCGGCGGCCAGGGCGGCGCCGGCGCAGGCCCCGGTGAGCCGGAAGGAGGGGGCGCCGGTGGCCTGGATCGAGCGGCGCCGGCCCTCCCCGTCCGTGGCGATGACGATCACCCGGGCGTCCTCGGGGATCGGTCCGAGGCGCTCGACGCGGCGGGCCCCGATGCGGGCGCCCAGCCGGGCCAGGCGCGGGGCCAGCCAGCCGACGCGCAGCAGCCCCGCGGACTGCATGCGCCGGGCGCTGTCGGCCCCGATCTGGCCGAACCAGGCGCGGTAGCGGTAGTCGCGCAGCCCGGGGGCGAACTCGCGCACGCGGTCGATGTCGGGGCACTCGTAGCCGATCAGGTAGTCGTAGCCGTCCCGGCCGGGGAGCCGTTCCAGGGCGGCGGGCATGAGGCGCTCCCGGCCGTCCACGAGGGCGCGCCAGGGGCCGGTCATGGTGGCGAACATGGACTCCATCGAGGCGGCCCCCGGCTCCTGCTTGCCGCCCACGAGCAGCCGCGTCTCGAGCTCGCGCACCGGCTGCCGCGGATCGGCCGAGTCGAGCAGCTCGGCGAGCAGGATCGTGCTGATGCCCGGGCACAGGCCGAAGCCGGTCAGGACGGGCGCGCCGGCCCGCCTGGCCTCCCCGTCCAGGGCGACGATCTCACGGCGGGCGTCGATCGAGTCGTTGACGTCGATGCAGCCGACGCCGGCGCGGAGGCAGTGCCGGTGGGCGCTCGCCCGCAGCCTCTCGAAGGGCCCCGCGCACAGCACGACCCAGTCGTAGCCGGCCAGGGCGAGCTCGGTCCTCTCGGACGGGCCGGACAGGTCGAGGCGCACCCAGGGCCGGGCGATCCGCTCGCTGGGGCGGCGCGAGGCGTAGTCCACCTCGGCCTCGGGCAGTTCCCGGCCCAGCCGTTCGAGGACGGCGCGGCCGGTCACGCCGGTTCCGCCGAGGACGAGGATGCGGCTCATCGCCCCGCCTCCCGTCCGTCCGCGGGCCGGGGCACGGCGGCGAAGCGGGCGACGGTCTCGGCCGTCGCCTCGGCGCCGGTGCCCATGAGGATCGAGTAGTGGTTCCCCTCGAGCTCCCCGGCGCGGAAGCCGTCGGGCGCCAGGGCCCCCCACTGCGTGCAGTTGAAGGCCTCGCCGTCGGTGGCGCGCAGGGCCGTGAGGCGTTCGAGCCGATGGCGCGGGCGGTAGGCGTTGCGGGCGGCGATGAGTGTGCGCAGCGTGTTGAACTGCTCGATGTCCGCCGGCGCGCCGCCGGCGCCCAGGTCCTCCATGAGCGTCTCCGAGATGGAGCCGGCCAGGGCGCGCACGAGGACGGCCTGTTCGGGGCGTCCGGGCACGAGCTCGCCGACGGTCCGCCACAGCTGCTCGGTGCCGGCGGCCCCGTCCAGCCGGCCGGCGAGCTCGGCGGGCAGCACCCGGGCGAGCAGCTCCCGCTCGGCGTCCGGGTCGAACCCGCCGACGTCGACCTGCGGGCCCGGGGCCAGCGAGTCGAGCAGCACCGCGTCGACGCGGTACTCGTGCGCCAGCAGGCCGGCGAGCTCGGCGGCCAGCGTGCCGCCGATGCTCCAGCCGACCAGGACGATGCGCGAGCCGGGCCCGAAGCGGGCGCGGATCCCGTCCGCGTAGCGCCCGGCGATCTCCTCGACGCCCAGGTGCTGCGGCCAGGGCCGGGCGAGGGCCCCGAACCGGAGGCCCCACACGTCCCAGTCGGCG
>NZ_CAUTOU010000064.1:0-12203 GCF_963539965.1 uncultured Propionibacterium sp. | reverse complement strand
CGCAGCGGCGCCAGCTCGACGGTCGCGCCGCCGGTGGTGACCGCCCCGTCCCGGCCCCAGACGCGCAGCAGCCCGCCGCTCAGCTCGCCGCGGTCGCCGACCGTGACGAATCCGTCCTCGCGCCGGACGAGCCCGCCGGGCCCGTCGGGGTCGAGGCGGTCGCGGCTGAGCCACGGCGAGCGCACCCAGATGCGCCCGTCGGCGGTGTCGATCTCGACCGAGTCGAAGGGACGCAGGTCCTGCGCGTGCCGGCCCAGCGCGACGAGCGAGAGCTCGGCCGCCCCGTAGTAGTGCAGCACCGTCCAGCCCCTGGCCGTGGCGCGTTCCCAGCTCCGCACGGGCAGCCCGTCACCGGCGACGAGGGCCTTCATCGGGGGATGAGCGCCGAGCGCCTGCGCGAGGGACGAGGGGGTCAGCGTCGCCCAGCCGGCGCGCTCGGGGCGCCGGCTCCAGGCGGCGCCGACGTACTCGCACAGGCAGGCCGAGAAGAGGTTCATCGTGGAGTCCAGCGGGCCGGGGAGCCACATCGTGTCGGCGGGGCCCAGACCCATGCGCGCCGCCAGCGGCGCGAAGGAGTCCACCCAGGAGTCCGTGCTGCGCACGATGGTGCGCGCGGCGCCGGTGGTGCCCGAGGTGCGCAGCGCGATCGGCGCCCCCTCCTGGTGGGCCCGCCAGAAGGCGCCCGTCGGGTCGTCCCCGCCGATCGGGCGGGCGGTCCGGTGCTCCATGCAACCGCCTCCTTGTCCGATCCGGCTCCGGGGCGGGCCCCGGGAACCGGCTGAACATCGTTCAATCCATGAAGTGTAGCCGCCCCGGGCGCCCTCCGGTGGTCCCGTGCCCCGCTCCGGCCCGCTACGGGCCGTCGCCCGGGGCCCGCGGCAGGACGAGCGGCGTCCCCGTGATCGGGTCGGTGAAGACGCCCACCGGCAGCCCGTAGGCCTGTTCCACCAGTTCTGGCGTGACGACGTCGGACGGCGCCCCGCTGGCCAGGATCGCCCCGTCGCGCATGGCGATGACCTCGTCCGCGTAGCGGCAGGCCTGGTTGAGGTCGTGCAGCACCGCGACGATCGTCGTGCCCAGCCCCTGGTTGAGCTCGCGGCACAGCTCCAGGACGTCCACCTGGTGGGCCAGGTCGAGGTAGGTGGTCGGCTCGTCGAGCAGCAGGATGTCGGTCTGCTGGGCCAGGGCCATGGCGATCCACACCCGCTGGCGCTGGCCGCCCGACAGATTCGCCACCGGGCGGGCGGCCAGCCCGGCGACATGGGTGCGCTCCATGGCGGCGCGCACCTGCCTCTCATCCTCGATCGACCAGGGCCTCAGCAGGCCCTGGTGCGGGTAGCGCCCGCGCGCCACCAGCTCGCGCACGGTGATGCCGTCGGGCGTCAGCGAGGACTGCGCCAGGAAACCCACCCTGCGCGCGAGCGCCTTCGGCGAGTACGAGTGCACATCGCGCCCGTCCAGCAGGACCTGGCCGCCGCTGGGGGCGAGCACACGGCTCAGTGCCCGCAGCAGGGTCGACTTCCCGCAGGCGTTCGGGCCGAGAATCACGGTGAACGCGCCCGGCGCGATGTCCACGGTCAACTGCTCGATGACCGGGTCGCCGTGCGGGTAGCGCATGGCCAACCCCCGTACGCTCAGCCCCGCCCCGGTCCCGGGGGCCCTCTGCGGGACGGCGCCCGGGTCACCGGGCCCGCCCCGCGGGGCCGCGCTCACTTGATGTGCTCCTGCAGCACGGCCATCGCGGTGGCCGCGGCGGTCGGGCCGGCGTTCAGGTAGAAGGGGTCGTTGTCCACCTGCACGGCCTGATCGTTCGCCACCGCGCCGAGCGTGGACCACAGCGCCGACGAGGTGACCTCGGAGCCGTCGCCGGACTGGACGCCGTAGAAGATCCAGTCGGCGTCGGCCCGGTCGAGGTTCTCGTCGTCGATGTCCTGCGAGGTGTCCTCGAACCTCTGGCTCTCGGGACGAGCCAGCCCGGCGTCCTCGGCCAGCGAGCCGGAGAACGAGGCCAGCCCGTAGATGCGGGTGCGGTCCGAGGTCCTGTTGAAGAACGAGACGGTCGGCACGCTCGACAGGCCGGCGCCCCACGCGGCGGCATCATCCTGATAGCTCGTCAACCAGTTCTGCGCCTGCCCGAGCCTGCCGAGGGCGTCGGCGACGAGCTGGAAGTCCTGCTTCCAGTACAGGCCGGTGCCCTTCGTGACGACGGTCGGGGCCAGTGCCGTCAGGCTGTCGTAGAGGGTGTCGATGTTCTTGCCGGCCGAGTTCACCAGGATGAGATCGGCGTCCAGGTTCGCGATCGACTCGATGCTCGGCTCGGTGCGGCTGCCGACATAGGTGATGGCGTCCAGCTCGGATCCCCTGTCGGCGAAGGCGTCGTAGAGGTACTGGGGCACCATGTCGGAGCCGTCGACACCGGTGGAGCCGACGGGCATGACGCCCAGCGTCAGGGCCGCGTCGATCTGACCGGTCGAGATGACGACGACGCGGCCGGGCTCGGCGTCGATCGTCGTCCCGCCCTTGTAGTGCTCGACGGTGCGCGGCCAGACGCCGTCGGCGGCACCGCTGCCCATGCCCTCGGCCATGCCACGGGGGACGAGGTGGCCGGCCGACGCGGTGGCCGAGGCGGCCGGCGAACCGGTCGATCCTGATTCGTCGGATGAGCAGCCGGCGAGGGCGGCGCCCGCGGCGAGGACGCCGAGACCGAGCGTGCGGCGCTGAATGCGTGTGGTCATGAGGGAAGTCTAAGCTTCGTCGAATAGGCTTCAGGGTATGTCCAGAGCATCTGTGCTGTCAGCTGAAAGCCGTTGCCGAACGGCTTTCGTCGTGCTCCTGGGACTCGCCGTCGTGATATTTCTGGCGCTTATCAGCATGGCCGTCGGCTCGCGCCCACTGACGCTCGGCCAGGTGTGGGAGGGGCTCTTCGCCCACGACCGGAGCGCCTCCTCGATCATCGTCTGGCAGCTGCGTCTGCCCCGCACCGCAGTGGCCGTCGTGGTGGGCGCGGCGCTCGGCGCCGCCGGCGTCGTCATGCAGGCGCTCACCCGCAACCCGCTCGCCGAGCCCGGCGTGCTGGGCGTCAACGCGGGGGCCTCCTTCGCCGTCGTGCTGGCCATCGCCTTCGGGCACGCGGACGCCGTCTCCGGCTACGTCTGGTTCTCATTCGTCGGTTCGGCCGCGGCCGCCGTCCTCGTGCAGATGATGGCGAGGCGGCGCCCGGGCGCCGGGCACGCCCGCCTGGTGCTCGCCGGCGTCGCACTGGCCGCCGCCCTCGGCTCGGTCACCGGCACCGTCACCATGTACGACACCGACGCCTTCGACTCCTACCGCTTCTGGACCCTCGGCTCCTTCGCCGACCGCGACATGACCACGCTGGCCTGGATCACCCCGTTCGTCGCGGGCCGGGCTCGTCGTCGCGCTGGCCTGCGGGCGCAGTCTCGACGTCCTGGGCCTCGGCGACGAGCAGGCCGCCGCTCTCGGGGTCCGCCTCGGCATCGTGCGCGTCGCCTCACTGGCGGCCATCACCCTGCTGTGCGGCGCCGCCACCGCGGCGGCGGGGCCGATCAGCTTCGTCGGCCTGGTCGTCCCACACGTCTTCCGACTCGTCATCGGCCCCGACCAGCGCCGCCTGCTGCCCCTGTCGATCGTCGGGGGCCCGGCCCTGGTGCTCGCGGCCGACGTCATGGGACGCGTCATCACCCGCCCCGACGAGATCGAGGCCGGCGTCGTCACGGCCTTCATCGGCGCCCCCGTGCTGCTCGCCCTGGTCGTGGTGAGGAGGGGGCGATGAGCACGCCGGCGGGCCGCAGCGGGCGGGCGGACATCTGGCACGACGGGTCCGCGGTGCCCTCGCTGCCCGTGCCCGGCGGGCGCCTGCCCGTGCGCCCGCGCGCCCTGGTCGTCACCGCCGGCCTCGTCGTGGCCGCGCTGGTCGTCGCGGTGCTGGCCGTGGCGACCGGCTCCTACGATCTCGACCCGGCCGGCGTCGTCCACGTGCTGCGGGGCGCGGGCTCGCAGACCGACCGGTTCATCGTCCTCCAGCAGCGGCTGCCGCGGGCCGCCGCCGCCTGGCTCGCCGGCGCCGGTCTGGGGCTGTCGGGCGCCGTCTTCCAGTCCCTCTCGCGCAACCCGCTGGGCAGCCCCGACATCGTCGGCTTCACCACCGGCGCCAGTGCCGGCGGCCTGGTCATCATCGTCCTGATGGGCGCCCCCGGCATCGCCTCGCTGGCCCTCGGCACGACGATCGGCGGCTTCCTCACGGCGGCGCTGGTGGTCATGGTGACGATCCGGCGCGGCATTGCCGGCGAGAACCTCGTACTGGCGGGCATAGCCGTCGCCGCCATGATCTCGGCGGTCGACGAGTACCTCATCAGCCGCGCCCCGCTGGAGTCGGCCGAGGCGGCGAAGGCCTGGCGGTTCGGCAGCCTCAACACGATCGGCTGGGCCCAGGCCGGGGCGCTGGCGATCGCCATGGCCGTCCTGCTGCCGCAGCTGGTCTGGCTGGCGCGGCCGGCGCGCATTCTCGAGCTCGGGGACGACAGCGCCGCCGGGCTGGGCGTGCGGCCGGCGCGCCAGCGCCTCGTCATGCTCGTCCACGGCGTACTGCTCGTGGCCGTCGTCGTGGCCGTCACCGGACCCATCGGCTTCCTCGCCCTGGCCGCCCCGCAGCTGGCCAGGCGCCTGGCGGGCAGCCCGGGCATCGCCTTCTGGCCGACCGTGGTGATGGGCGGGGCGCTGCTGGGCGCCGCCGATCTGCTGGCCCAGCGAGTGCTCGCGCCCTTCCAGATCCCCGTCGGCCTGGTCAGCTCGGCGATCGGCGGCCTCTACCTGCTGTGGCTGCTCGGTTTCAGCAGGCGGGACGCCTGAACCGCCCGGCGCCCCGCCCCGGCCGGCTGCAGTCCCCTGCCATGCTGATCGCGAACGCCGCACCTCTGCCTCGGCGCCGCGCATGCATCCGCTATCCGCTGTGTCTCCGAAGATCGCGGTGTCTGCGGGGAGGGGGCGCTGCGATCGGCCCCGACACGGCGGCACCCGGCCCGCCCGGAGGCTTCTCGAGACGGCCCAGGGCGCGTGCGGTGAGCGGGAAGAACAGCACCGTCAGCGCGCCGGCCGCCACCAGGCACGAGCCCAGCGCGGCGGGCATGAGCCCCTGGGAGACCGCCACCTCGGTGACCGCGACGATGATCGGCAACCCGGCCGATGAGTAGAAGGCCAGCTGCGCCCGCTCGGCGCCGGGCGCGACGCCCGAACCGGTGTTCGTGAAGCGCTCGGCCAGCCATACCGGCATGCCGCGCGTCACGAGCACCGCGAAGAAGGCCGCGACGACGGTGAGCGGGCTCGACCGCACCGCGTCCAGGGAGATGCCCATGCCGCTCATCACGAAGAAGACGGGGATGAAGAAGCTGTTGCCCAGCACCGAGATGCGCTCCTCGAGCGGATTGGTGTGGCCGCCCACGATGAGGCGCAGGCACAGGCCCGCCATGAAGGCGCCGAGTGCCACGTCGACGTCGAACAGCGCGGCCAGGGCCATCAGCCCGGTCAGCAGCAGCATGATGGTGCGCATGATGCCCTGGGTCAGGCGGTGCTCCCCGGTGTGGACGAACCAGTCGATGACGCGCTGGTAGACGTCCTGACGCTCCGCCTCGCTCATGTGCTGGAGCTGGTCGTTGACCCGGTGGGCCGCCCGTTTCATGCGGTGGCGGGTGAAGAGCGCCAGGCCCACCGTCAGGACGCCGAAGCCGATGAGGACGAGCGCGCCCACCCACGGCGAGTTGCTCGACAGCAGGATCGCCATCGCCGCCACCGGGCCGAGCTCGCCGACCGTGCCCTGCGCCATGAAGGCCCTGCCCAACGGCTTGCCGAGCACGCCCTGCTCGCGCAGGATCGGCATGAGCGTGCCCAGCGCGGTCGAGCTGAGCGCAATGGCCAGGGCCGCGGCGTTCAACCACCTGTGCCCGGGGACGATGAGCATGCCCGCCCCGAAACCGATCACCAGGCAGACGAGCCAGGTGATCGCGGCCGACTTCGTCTGGCGTCCGACCAGATCGTTCGGGTCGATCTCGAAACCGGCCGACAGGAACAGCAGACCCAGGCCGAGTTGCTCGAGCATCTCGAGGTCCCCGGCTCCGGCGAGCGCGAGGCCGGACGGGCCGATGAGCACGCCGAGGCCGAGCAGCAGGACCACTTCGGGCAGGACCCGCCTGGTCGCATGGCCGATCGCCGGTGCGACGAGCGCGGCCAGGACGATCCAGAACAGCGAGACGCTGACGGACGAGGAGACCTCCAGGAGAAGCATCCGCAAATCCTATGTGCAGAACCCGACCGGGCGCGTTCCGCACCCGATCGGCGGTCAGCCGCCTGAGGCGCCGCACCGGAAGGTCGGCAGCTCGTCCTCGTGCCCGGCCAGCCAGTCGCTCAGCACGGTGATCTCGCCGATGACATCCTGGTAGTCGTCGCCGGTGATGATGATGCTCATCGCGATGAAGCCCGAGCCCGTGTCGATGACGCCCAGCTGGCGCATCGTCGAGACCCCGGTGCTCTCGTTGGTGCCCCAGCCCGACTTGGCGTGCCCGCCCGCGACCGTCTCGATGCCGACCGCCTGGGCGTCCACCAGATCGGACATGAGCGTGTAGACGTGGTCGGCGGCCTCGTCGTCGGAGCAGGCCAGCCATGAGGCGAACCGCGCCTGGTCGGCGCTCGACCACTGGGTCATGCCGAAGCCCGTGTCCCCGCCGAGCGCCGCGTTCGGCAGTGTCAGCGTCGTCTCGTCGCCGGCCTCGCGCAGCAGGTTGTCGACCCTGGTGCTGGACTGGTAGCCGCCGCCGAGCGTGGCGAACAGTGTGCTCGCCGCGTCGTTGTCCGACTCGGTGATCGCCTCCCTGGCCTGCTCGTCGAGTTCGTCCCCGCCCTCGCGCAGGGCCTCGATGACGATCGGCACCTTGATCGTCGACCACGCGGTGCTCTCGCTCACCTCGCCGGCTGTGATGACATCGCCGTCGGAGCCCACGACGGACACCTGGGCGTCATCGGGGATGGCCGCCACGAGCCGTTCGAGGCTGGTCCGCACGGGGTCGGCGGCCGCCTCCCCCGACGTCCCCGGCCCGCAGCCGCTCAGCAGGACCGTGCCGGCGAGGGCGCAGTCGAGCACTGCGGCGATCGGGCGGGCGCGTCCGGGCAGGTGAGCTGACATGGTGAGTCCTTCAGGGGGCGGCGCCCCGTCTCGGAGGCGATGCCTCATTCCTGGATGCCTCATTCTTACCGGCGGTCCTCCGGGAGCCGGACAGCACGCGCCGTCTCGAGGCCTGCCGGGACCCGGTCGTGGACCCGTGTGCGGACTCACACCGTCCGGACAGGGCGCCGGTGTTGTGAGAAGCGGGGGACTGCCCTACCCTGAAACAGAATGGGCGTTCTGTTTTTGGACGGTGCTCGCCCGGTCCCCGAAGGAGGACGGATGACTGGTGAAGTCCTGCGCCTTGGCCTGGACGTCGGCTCGACGACGGTGAAGGCGGCAGTCATGCGCGGCCACGAGATGCTCTTCAACGACTACCGGCGCCACAACGCCGACGTTCGCGGGGAGATGAAACGGCTCCTGCTCGACATCGGCGGGCACTTCCCGAACGACACCTTCAAGATCGCCATGACCGGTTCGGGCGGCCTCGGGGTCGCCCGCATGATGAACGTCGGCTTCATCCAGGAGGTCGTCGCCGCGACCGAGGCGATCGAGCAGCTGAACCCCGGCGTCGACGTCGTCATCGAGCTCGGCGGCGAGGACGCCAAGATCACCTACCTCCACCCGACCCCCGAGCAGCGCATGAACGGCTCGTGCGCCGGCGGCACCGGCGCCTTCATCGACCAGATGGCCTCGCTGCTGCGAACCGACGCCGGCGGCCTCGACGAGCTGGCCAGCCGCTACGAGAACCTCTACCCGATCGCCTCGCGGTGCGGCGTGTTCGCCAAGACCGATGTGCAGCCGCTCATCAACCAGGGCGCCCGCCACGAGGACATCTCGGCCTCCGTCCTCCAGGCCGTCGCCACCCAGACCGTCGCCGGCCTGGCCTGCGGGCGCCCCATCCGCGGCGAGGTCATCTTCCTGGGCGGCCCGCTGCACTTCCTGCCCGAGCTGCGCGAGGCCTTCAAGCGCGTCCTCGGCGAGCACGTCCGAGACTACGTCACCCCCGACGACGGCCAGCTGTACGTCGCCATCGGCGCCGCCTTCCTGGCCGACGGCCCGACTCTCTCGCTGACGCACCTGGCCGGGATGCTCGACGACGCGGGCGGGGCCTCGGTGGCCTCCAAGACGTTGCGCCCGCTGTTCCTGGACGAGACCGAGCGCGCCGAGTTCGACGAGCGCCACGGCGTCGTCGACGTCGAGCAGGCCGACATGAGCCAGGCCGTCGGCGACCTCTACCTCGGCGTCGACGCCGGCTCGACGACCATCAAGTCGGTCCTCATCGACGACGACGGCAGGATCGTCCACTCCAGCTACGACTCCAACCGGGGCGACCCGGTCCAGGCGGCCGTGAACATCGCCGAGAACGTCATCGCGGCCCTGCCCGAGGGCTCGACGATCGCCCGCTCCTGCGTCACCGGCTACGGCGAGGACCTCGTCAAGACGGCTCTGCACGCCGACGAGGGCGAGATCGAGACGATGGCCCACTTCCGCGCCGCCCAGGCCGTCTGCCCCGGCGTGACGAGCGTCATCGACATCGGTGGCCAGGACATGAAGTTCGTCAAGATCCGCGAGGGCGTCGTCGACTCCATCGCCGTCAACGAGGCCTGTTCGGCCGGCTGCGGCTCCTTCCTGCAGACCTTCGCCGAGACGATGGGCACCGATGTGCGCGATTTCGCCAGGGCCGGCATGCAGGCCGGGGCCCCCGTCGACCTCGGCAGCCGCTGCACCGTGTTCATGAACTCCTCGGTCAAGCAGGCCCAGAAGGAGGGCGCCGGCATGGCCGACATCTCCGCCGGCCTGTCCTACTCGGTGGTGCGCAACGCCCTCTACAAGGTGATGAAGCTGCGCGACACCGGCGAGCTCGGCGACAGGGTCGTGGCCCAGGGCGGCACCTTCCTGAACAACGCCGTGCTGCGCGCCTTCGAGCTGCTGACCGGCGTCGACGTCAAGCGCCCGAACATCTCCGGCCACATGGGCGCCTACGGCGCGGCCCTCATCGCCAAGGCCCACGCCGCCCCGGGCGACGTCTCGGCCATGATGAGCCGCGACTTCGAGGGCTTCTCGGTGGAGTCCAGCCAGCGCATCTGCAAGCTGTGCCAGAACCACTGCAAGCTCACCATCACGACCTTCGACGACGGTTCGCGCCAGGTCTCCGGGAACCGCTGCGAGCGCGGCGCCAGTCTCGAGGCCAGGCCGAGGAAGAGCGACATCCCCAATCTGTACGACTACAAGTACAAGCGGATGTTCGCCTACCGCCGGCTCACCGACAAGAATGCCACCCGCGGCGAGATCGGCATGCCCCGCGCCCTGGGCATGTACGAGGACTACCCGCTGTGGTTCACGGTCTTCACCCGGCTCGGCTTCAAGGTGATGATCTCGGGCCGGTCCAACCACGACCTGTTCGAGTCGGGCATGGAGTCGATCGCCTCCGAGAACGTCTGCTACCCGGCCAAGCTGGCCCATGGCCACATCGAGTGGCTGCTGGACCACGGCGTCAAGGACATCTGGATGCCCTGCGTCAGCTACGAGCGCAAGGAGATCGCCGAGGCGGACAACAACTTCAACTGCCCCATCGTCGCCTTCTACCCGCAGGTCATCGAGAAGAACGTCGAACGCCTGCGCGAGCCCGGCATCAACTTCATGGACCCGTTCCTCAACCTCAACGATCCCGACAAGCTCGCCGAGCGCCTGGTCGGCGTCCTCGCCAAGTGGGACGTCACCCCGCCCGAGGCGGAGGCCGCCGTCGCGGCCGGCTTCGAGGAGCTCGACCGGGCCAAGGCCGACATCAGGGCGGAGGGCGACCGCGCCATGCAGTACATGCTCGAGCACGACATGCGCGGCATCGTGCTGGCCGGGCGCCCCTACCACGTCGACCCCGAGATCAACCACGGCATCCCCGACCAGATCACCCAGCTGGGCATGGCCGTCCTGTCGGAGGACGCGCTGTCCAGCGGCATGCGCACCACCGGTTTCAACCGTCCGCTGCGGGTGCGCGACCAGTGGGTGTACCACACCCGCCTCTACGAGGCCGCCGCCCAGGTGCGCAGCAACCCGAGGCTCAACCTGGTGCAGCTGAACTCCTTCGGCTGCGGCGTCGACGCCGTCACCACCGACCAGGTGCAGGACATCCTGGAGCAGGCCGGCGACATCTACACGGTCCTGAAGATCGACGAGGCCTCGAACCTGGGCGCGGCCAGGATCCGGCTGCGCTCGCTGCGCGCCGCCGCGGCCGAGCGCGAGGAGGTCTCGCGCGAGGTCGACACGACGATCGGCCCCGGTCCGGTGGAGGAGAGGATCACGGTGCCGGCCAGTTCGACCCCGCCGTACACCAGGCGGATGCGCAGGACCCACACGGTCTACCTGCCGCAGATGTCCCCGATCCACTTCCAGGTCCTCGAACCGCTGTTCCAGCGCGCCGGTTACAAGATGGAGCTGCTCGAGCACGCCTCGCGCGCCGACATGGAGTGCGGCCTGAAGTACGTCAACAATGACGCCTGCTTCCCGGCGATCATGGTCATCGGCCAGCTCATCAACAAGTTCGTCTCCGGCGGCGCCGATCCCGACAAGTCGGTCGTGGCGATCACCCAGACCGGCGGCATGTGCCGGGCGACGAACTACGTCGGCATGCTGCGCCGCGGGCTGAAGGCCGCCGGCTACGAGCGGGTCCCGGTGCTGGCCATCTCGGCCCAGGGGCTGGAGTCCAACCCGGGCTTCAAGCTGACCCCGACCCTCGTCCACTCGGCCATCCAGGGCCTGGTCCTCACGGACCTGCTCCAGGAGGTGCTGCTGCGGGTGCGCCCGTACGAGCGCGAGGAGGGCTCGGCGATGAGGCTCTACCGGCGGTGGAACACGCTGGTGCGCGAGTTCATGGCCGACCCGTCGTACTCGCCCACCGAGGGCCGCAGGCTCGGCTTCAGGTGGCTGTGCCGCCAGATGGTGCGGGAGTTCGACGAGCTGCCGCTGCTCGACATCCCGCGCAAACCACGTGTGGGCGTCGTCGGCGAGATCCTCGTGAAGTTCCAGCCGGACGCCAACAACAACGTCATCGGCGTCATCGAGGACGAGGGCTGCGAGGCCGTCATGCCCGGCCTCATGGGCTTCTTCCTCCAGTCGCTCGAGACCGGCCAGTGGCGTTACGAGAACTTCGGCCTGGGCAGGACCGGGCGCCACGTCAAGAAGATGGCGCTGTGGTACATCGAGCAGGCCCGGAAGACCGCCGACAGGGCCCTGGCGAGCACCAACGGCAAGTTCGAGGTCCCCGAGAGGATCCACGACATGGCCACGCGCGCCCAGAAGGCCATCAGTCTCGGCACCCAGGCCGGCGAGGGCTGGCTGCTCGTCGCCGAGATGATGCACCTCATCGAGCACGGCACGCCGAACATCATCTGCGCCCAACCGTTCGCCTGCCTGCCGAACCACGTCGTCGGGCGCGGCATGTTCAAGACGCTGCGCGAGCTCCACCCGCAGGCCAACATCACCTCGATCGACTACGACCCGGGCGCCTCGGAGGTCAACCAGCTCAACCGCATCAAGCTGATGATCGCCACGGCCTTCAAGAACGAGAAGACCGCCGGCCTGAAGCAGTGGCAGTCGGACTTCGACACGGCCAGCCCGCTCGAGACGGCCTCCCCGTCGAGTCCCGACGTCCGCATCGACAACGGCGGCGTGGGCTCGCGGGTCTGACCGCCGGCCCGATGGCCCCCGCTCCGCCGGGCCGGGGCGGGTCAGTCCTGCCCGGCGGGGGTGCTGCGGACGCGTGTGCGGCCGGTCTCGTCCAGGTCGACCCGGATGGTGCGCACCCACTTCTCGCTGGTGGCTGGGTGGTCCGAGCGCCGGTGCCAGCCGCGGCTCTCGGGACGGGCCTTCGCTGCGGCGAGGACGGCCGCACCGGCCAGCTGCAGGTTCGTCGTCGACAGCGCCGGGCCGCTGAGCGGGGCCCCGGTCGGTACCGCGGCGAGCAGCTCGGCCGCCTCGTCCAGGCGGGTGTGCTCGCGTACCAGCCCGGCGGCCTGCCCGGCCCGGATGATGCGCC
>NZ_CAUTOU010000063.1:0-12230 GCF_963539965.1 uncultured Propionibacterium sp. | reverse complement strand
GCGGGCCGCGCAGCCCCCGCGCCCGGGCTGGGGGCGGCGCGCTGCGGGTGTGGTCTGGGGGGGGGGCGTCCCCTGTGTGGGGGGGGCGCCCCGACCCGTCAGCGGTCCAGTACGTGCTGGAGACGGAGCGCGTCGTCCTCCGTCATGGGGACCGCCTCCCCGTCCGCCGGATCGCAGTCGAGGCCCGTCAGTGCGATGCCCGCCTTGATCGTGCCCACGAACAGGTCGCCGATGGCGTAGAGGGGCATCAGGCGCTCGATGCTGCGAGCCGCCTCGAGGCAGTCGTCGTTCCTGCCCTCCAGGAACGCCCTGTTCATGCTGCTGAACAGGCGCGGCCTGATGTTCGCCAGACCGGAGATCGTCCCGGCCCCTCCGCAGAGCCGGTTCGGCAGGTAGTACTCGTCGAAACCGGAGAACACCGAGAAACCGGGGCGCGAATCCCGTACGGCGTCCAGGATGCCGCGGGTGTGGCTGATGTTGTCCACGGTGTCCTTGACGCCCACGATGTTCGGGTGGTCGTCGGCCAGCCGGGCCACGAGATCGGGGCCGAGGTCGCTGCCGGTGCGCTCGGGGAAGTTGTACAGGAGGATGTCGCCGCTGATCTCCGAGGCCGCCGCGTTGAACCAGGCGAGTGCCCGGGCGTCGCTGGGGCCGAAGTAGTAGGGGGAGAGCAGGACCGCGGCATCTGCGCCGGCCGCCATCGCGTGCCTGCCCAGGGCGATGCTCTCCCGGGGATCGGTGTCGCCGATCCCGACCATGAGCTGCGCCCTTCCGGCCACCCGGTCGACCGCCCACTCGGCCGCCCGCATGCGCTCCCGGCTCGAGAACTTGAAGAATTCGCCGATGCTGCCGAAGATGAGGACGCCGTCGAGGCCCGCGGCGATCAGGTTCTCCAGATGCAGGCCCCATGCGCGGAAATCGATTTCCCCGTGGTGTGTGAAAGTGACGCTCGGCGCATAGACGCCGTCATACCTCCTGTGGCCCATTGCCCGCTCCGATCGCGCTCGACGAGTACCGACGCGTTAAACCCTAGAGCTCCCCGGGGACCGGGGCGCGCCGAGGGCTCCGCGTCTCAGGGGTCCTGCCCCTCGAGCTGGGGCTCCATGAAGGAGAAGCCGTCGGGCAGGAGCGGGGCCCCCACCCGCCGCGCGGCGCTCGCCAGCTCGTGCGCTCGTCCGGGTGTCATGTTCTGGGCGAGGGTCGTGATGGAGATGGCCCCCACCGTGAGCTCGGCTCTCATCACGGCCAGGCCCACGCACGCCACACCCGGTTGGCGCTCGCCCCATTCGGCCGCGTAACCGAGGCGGCGGGCGGTGTGGACCGCCTCGATCAGCCGGCCCAGATCGGCTCCCTCCCCGGGGAGCTGCCCCGCGTACACGTTGAGGTGCTCGTCCGGGGTCCTCTGGGCCGCCAGCACCGCTCTGCCGAGGGAACTCGTCGCCATGGGGATGAGCTCCCCCACGGTCGACCAGACGCGGATGGCGTGCTCCCTCTCGACCTTGTCGATGTAGAGCATGCCGCTGTCCATGGGGACCCCCAGGTGGACGAGCTCGTCGACCTCGTTGGAGATGGCCACGATCACGGGATGCAGCGCCCTGAGCAGGTTGTCGGGGCCCATCGCCTTCCGCGCCAGCAGGAAGGCGGCCGGACCGAGCGAGTACAGGCCGCTCTCGGCATCCTGGTTCGCGAATCCCCTGAGGCGCAGCGTCGACAGGGCGCGGTACGTCGTCGACTTGTTCGCCCCGGCGCTCTCGGCGATCGCCGTCAGGGTGGAGCCCGAGGGGCCGGCCTCGCCGAGCGCTATCAGCACGGTGAGGGCGCGGTCGACCGCCTCGACCCTGGGCAGGCCCTCGGTCACGTGAACTCCTCCGTCGAGCTGTGTCCTCTCTGAGAATCCTACCCATGTGACTAGAGCATTCGTGACGCACCCGGGTGCGCTGCCGGACGTCGTGACCCCGCCGGGGGGGACGGCGCCATCTTCACAATGCTATGTTTTATTTAGCGCAATCAAATGGTTCGCTTAATGAAATCACGACAGGGAAGTCGCTGAGTCGGGGCGTGCTGGCCCGTGCATGGGCGCGGCCCTGACCGGCGCACGGCCGAGGAGGGCGGTCACGTGACGAGGATCACGCAGTACGACGTGTACGACCTGAGGTTCCCCACCTCCGTCCACGCCGACGGTTCGGACGCGATGAACAAGGACGGTGATCATTCGGCCGCCTATGTGACGCTCAGGACCGATCGGCCCGGGCTCGAGGGCCATGGGTTCACCTTCACCATCGGCCGTGGCACCGATGTGTGCGTGCAGGCCATCCGCGACCGCGTCCAGCCGCTGCTGGGCATGGACCTGGACGAGGCCACCCGCGACCTCGGGGGCACCTACCGCATGCTCGCCTCGGACACCCAGCTGAGATGGATCGGGCCCGACAAGGGGGCCGTCCACCTCGCCCAGGCCGCGGTGATGAATGCGGTCTGGGATCTCGCCGCGAAGGCGGCCGGCAAGCCGGTCTGGGAGTTCGTCACGGACATGTCCAGCGAGGAGATCGTCGACACCGCCGACATGTCCTATCTCGCCGATGAGATCACTCCTGCGGAGGCGGTGGCGCTCCTCGAGGAGCAGGAGCCGAGGCGCGCCGAGCGCATCGCCCATCTCGAGGAGCACGGCTTCCCCTGCTACTCCACCGCGGCGGGATGGCTGGGCTACTCGGACGAGAAGATGCGCCGCCTCATCCGCAAGGAGCTGGACGCGGGCACTCGCAACATCAAGCTCAAGGTGGGCGGGAGCGTCGAGGACGACATCCGCCGCTGCGGCATCGCCCGCGAGATGATCGGTCCCGAGGGCAGGCTCATGCTGGACGCCAACCAGGTCTGGGACGTCCCCACCGCCATCGAGTGGATGGGCGAGCTCGCCCGGTTCGACCCGTACTGGATCGAGGAGCCGACCCATCCCGATGACATCCTCGGGCACGCCCGGATCCGCGAGGGGATCGCCCCGATCAAGGTGGCGACCGGCGAGCACGGCATGAACCGCATCCTGCACAAGCAGATGATGCAGGCCGGCTCCTACGACTTCTGCCAGATCGACGCCTGCCGCCTGGCGAGCGTCAACGAGGTGCTCGCCGTCCTCATCATGGCCGCCCGCCGCGGCATCCCGGTGTGCCCGCACGCGGGCGGCGTCGGCCTGTGCGAACTGATCCAGCACCTCATCTTCATCGATTACGTCGCCATCTCGGGCACGCTGGACAACCACTACGCCGAGTACATCGACCACCTGCACGAGCACTTCCTGGAACCCTGCGTGGTCAGGGACGGCTCCTACCGCCTTCCGCGCGCCCCCGGCTACTCGTCCGGCATGAGGGCCCGGAGTCTCGCGGACTACAGCTTCCCGGACGGGCGCTACTGGGCGGAGGAGCACCCGAAGGTGCTCGCCGCCAGGGCCGCGGGCCGGGTGGACGAGTGAACGGCGGCGCGGCGTCCCCCGGGCGGCCGGGACGTCCGGCCCTCCCGCCTCGATCGCGGGTGGACGGGCCGGCGGCGATGGCCGTGCTCGGCGCGCGGCCGCTCCCTGCCGATGACGTCGTCCCGATGCCCATGAAGAATCATTCGCTGGGCTCGACGGCGCCCTGCGTCTAGCGTCGACGGGGTGGACATCTACCTCACCGGTCTGCTCACCGGCCTCGGCCTCATCGTCGCCATCGGAGCCCAGAACGCGTGGCTGATGCGACAGGGGCTGCGCCGGGCGCACGTGGGATGGGTGATCGGCATCTGCATCGCCTCCGACGTCGTCCTCATGAGCGCCGGCACACTGGGCATCGGGTTCGTCGCGGAGCGCGCGGCCCGGGCGCTCGCCGTCCTGACCTGGGCCGCCGTGGCCTATCTGTGCTGGTTCGCGTTCATCAGTCTCCGCTCGGGGCTGCGCCCGGACGGCGGGGCGCTCAGGGCCGGTGGCGGGTCCGGCTCCGAGCTGCGCCCGGTGATCCTCACGACGCTGGCGGTGACCTGGCTGAACCCGCACGTCTATCTCGACACGATGGTCCTCGTCGGTTCCCTGGCCAACCAGCACGGCGCGCTGCGCTGGGTCTTCACCGCCGGCGCCATGAGCGGCTCGGCCTGCTGGTTCGCCGCCCTCGGCCTCGGGGCCCGCGCCCTGGCGGGGCCGCTGGCCCGGCCGGGGCTGTGGCGGGGCCTGGACCTGGCCATCGGCGGGCTGATGGCCCTGCTGGCCCTCGGGCTGGCGCTCGAGGCGCTGTGAGGCGGCGAGGCCCGCCGGTGCCGGTGCGCGCGGGTTGGCGGCGCCCGCCGGCGCTCATCCCGGCGCCTCGTGTCCGGCCGTCCGCGAATACCGCAGATGAGTTGGTGGGCGGTGACGGCGGCGCCCCTGTGCTGACGCCGGCCTCGGCACGCGGGTGAGACGCGGGTGAGAAGGCGAGGACGGGGCATCGTGCGCCCGCAGCGAAATCAGCTGGTATCTTGTCTGCTGGCGGAGCGAGGGGAATCCGGTGAGAATCCGGGCGGTCGCGCCACTGTGAGAGTCAGACCCCCTGCTCCGCCGGTCGCACACAGTGGAGGCGCTCGACCTCTGACGTGACGGGTCCTCATCCCGCTGTCAGTGCATCGGCGCGCACGAGGGGAGGAGCCCCATGAGTCATGTCCCACCGCGCGCGGGCGCGCGGTTCACGCCGATCAAGCGTCACCTGGTGACGGCCGTCGCAGCAGTACTCGCCGGCGCGTCCGCGCTGACGGGCTGCAGTTCATCGTCCTCCGGCTCGGGCGCGTCCTCGTCCGACGGCCCGTACGTCATCGGGCAGACGAGCATCGCCAGCAGCCTGGACCCGTTCAAGTCGAGCTGGGCGCTCACCGCGGACGGGGTCGCCGAGACCGTCTTCATGCAGGACGCCCAGGGCAACGAGACCTCCAGGTTCGTCGAGAACGTGGCCCAGACGGGCGACCTGGACTGGACCATGGACGTGAAATCCGGCGTCGAGTTCTCCGACGGCACCGCCGTCGACGCGAATGCGCTGGCCGCGTCGCTCAACGCCATTCAGGACCAGAACTCCCTGTCCAACGCCTCCGCCGGACGGATCGCCTTCGCCGCCGCCGGGGAGCGGCTCACGGCCCGCACCGAGCGGCCCACCAGGGTGCTCTCGTCGATCCTCGGCGAGTGGACCAATGTCGTGTTCAAGTCCGACGAGAGCGGCAACTACATCTACACGGGCCCGTACACCGTGAACTCGTTCGACCCCAAGGCCTCGCTGTCGCTGAGCCCGAACGAGCACTACCCGGACGCCGGAAGGCGCCGAGACGTCACCGTCAAGGTCTTCTCCGACGTGGACTCCATGAAGCTGGCCATCGAGTCCAGGAGCATCGACATGGCCTTCACGATCACCCCATCGGTCGCCGACCAGCTCCGGTCGGCCAGCGGCGTCCAGGTCAAGACGATCGAGGCCGGCTACCAGTACTTCGGCCGCCCGAACCTCACCGAGGGCGTGCTCACGGACGCCACCGTGCGCAAGGCCCTCGACCTCGGACTCGACCGCAACGACTACGTGGAGGCCCTCGAGGGCGGCCGGCTCGCGACCGGGGCCTTCTCGCACATCTACAGCTTCGCCGGAACCGAGGACCTGACCGTCGACGGGGCGCAGGCGGCAGCGCTGCTCGACCAGGCGGGTTGGACCGCGGGCTCCGACGGCATGCGCAGCAAGGACGGCCAGCCCCTGACCGTTCGCCTGGTCACCTATGCCTCGCGCCCCGACCTGTCGACGATGATGCAGATCATGGTCTCCCAGCTCAAGGAGCTCGGGGTGGCGACGACGACCTCCGTGGTGGACTCCGTCAGCAACATCGAGCCCGGGGACTACGACATGGTGCTCTGGGCCCAGCACACCGCGCCGACCGGCGAGCCGAGCTACTTCCTGAACCAGTTCTTCCGCACCGGCGCCTCCAACAACGTCACGGGTTACAGCTCCGGGACCACCGACGCCCTGCTCGACGAGCTCGGCCAGCTGGCCCCCGGCGGCGAGCGCGACGCCAAGGCCGTCCAGATCCAGCACCAGCTGCGCGAGGACGAGGCCGTCCTCTTCGCCGTGGACCCCCAGTGGCACATCGCCGTGACCGACAGGCTGGCCGGCTACCAGCCCTACTGCGGTGACTACTACGTGGTCAACCCCGAACTCGGACTGGGCTGAGCCGGGTGGACGCGCGTCCCGCGCCCGCGCTCGGCCGCGGGCTCGCGTACCTGGCCCGCCAGGCGGGGCTCGTGGTCTTCTCCAGCGTTGCCGTCTTCGCCGTGACCCGGGCCCTGCCCACCACTCCCATGGAGGCCTATCTCGAACAGCACGGCCTGCCCGCCACCCAGGAGAACATGGACGCCCTGGCCCGCCAGTGGGGGCTGACCGGTTCGCCGCCCGAGCAGTACCTCGGCTGGATCCGTCGTTTCGTCACAGGGGACTGGGGCACGTCGATCGCCTCCGGCGCGTCGATTCGCGATGAGATCATGACGCGCCTGCCGCTGTCGCTCGCCATCGGTCTGGGCGGCGTCGCGATCGCCTTCGTCCTGGCCTACCCGTTGGGCATGAAGGCCGCGACCGGGAACCGCCTCTGGGACGCCCTGGCCCGCATCGTCGTCCTGTGCGGCGAGGCCGTGCCCAGCTTCCTGGTGTGCACCGCCGTCGTCGATCTGCTCGGCGTGCGCCTCGGCCTGATCCCCTTCTACAGCCTTCCCCCCGCCCGGGCGGTCGTCGCGCCGATGCTCGTCGTGGCACTCTACTCGCTCGGCCAGTTGTCCCGCGTGGTCACGGCCCATGCCGAGCAGCTGAGGGGCCGGCCCTTCGTCAGGGCGGCCGTGCAGCGCGGCTTCACCGTCGAGCGGGTGCTCTGGCACGACTGCCGGCGGCCGGTTCTCTACGGGCTCACCGGTGCGGTGGTCTCCAAGATGGCGTGGGTCATCGGGGGCGCCTCCGTCGTCGAGTACGTCTTCGCCGTTCCCGGCATGAGCTACTACATCATCTCCAGCATCGGGGCCCGCGACTACACGGTGGTGCAGTCCTATCTGATGATTCTGGTGCTGTGGATGTTCGCGACCCGGGTGCTCCTCGGCGCCGCGATGGCCTGGCTGGATCCGGGGTCGCGATGAGGGGGCGCGGACGGATGGTCCTCGGCCTCGTGCTGATGGGGTTCCTCCTGGTCGTGTTCGCCCTGCCCCACGGGGACCCCACGGCCGTCGACCTGGGCAGTGCGCTGGCGGGCCCCTCGCGGGCGCACCCCCTGGGCACCGACAGGCTCGGGCGCGATCTGTGGTCGCTCCTGGCCGCCGGTTTCTGGCGCACGCTCGCCGTCGTGACCGTCACCTGCGCGACGAGTCTGCTCATCGGCATCCCCTGCGGCCTGATCGCCGGCTACCTGGGGAAGGCGGCCGACGCCGTGATCATGACCCTCACCGATCTGACGATGGTGGTGCCGAGTTTCATCGCGGCCCTCATCATCACCTCGGCCATCGGGCTGACGCCGGTCAGCGCCGGTGCCGTCCTGGGGGTCTTCGGCGCCGGCCCCTATGTGAACCAGACCAGGGCCCTGACCCGGTCCGTGCGCGGTGCCGAGTACGTGCGCGTGGAGATGCTGCTCGGCACCCCCACGTCGGCGATCCTGGCCCGCTTCGTCCTGCCGGCGGTGGCCGATCCGCTTCTGAGATACTTCGGTTCGACGGCCAGCGGCGCCGTGCTGTCCTACGCCGGGCTCGCCTTCATCGGCCTGGGACTCGACGGCACCCTTCCCGACTGGGGCACCACGCTCTACCAGAACCGTACGCAGGTGGATCACCCGGCGCTGATCCTCTGGCCGGCCGCCGGCGTCCTCGCGCTCTCGCTCGTCTTCCAGCTGTTCTGCGACGCGTCGGTGGCGGGGGGCGATGAGGTTGCCTGACGAACGTTCCGGCGAGGGCACCGTCCTGCGGCTCAGGGGGCTCTCCGCGCGCGCCTCGTCGCCGGCGCCCGCCGAGCTGCTGCACGGGGTCGACCTGGACCTGGCCAGGGGCGGGCTCCTCGGCGTCGTGGGCCCCTCCGGCGCGGGCAAGAGCATGCTGCTGAGGTCCATCACCGGATTCCTGCCCGCGGGCGTGACGATTTCCGGCTCGGTGCGCCTGTACGACGAGCAGGGGCGCGGCGACGAGCTCGTCGCCATGAACCCGGCCCGCCGCCGCAGGCTCGTCACCTCGCGCTTCGCCATCCTCGGCCAGGACTCGATGGGTTCTCTCAACCCGTACCGCACGATCGGTGCCCAGCTGGGCGAGACCCTTCGCCTTCACGAGCCGGGACTCGGCGGGCGCGAACTGCGGGACGCCTGCACCGGCTGGCTCGACAGGGCCGGCCTGCCGGGGGCCGCCGCGCTGCTCGGCCAGTACCCTCACCAGCTCTCCGGCGGGATGCGCCAGCGCGTGTCGATCACGCTCAGCCTGTGCGGACCCCAGCGGATCGTGCTGGCCGACGAGCCCACCACCGCCCTCGACATGGTCCGGCAGGACGAGTGCGTCCGTCTGCTCGAAGAGCTGAGCCGGGGCTCGGGCCGGGCCATGATCTACGTCTGTCACGATCTGGCACTCGCCGCCCGGCTGTGCACGCGGGTGATCGTCGTCGCCGACGGCGCGATCGTCGAACGGGGGACGGTGGAGCAGGTGTTCGGGACCCCTCGCAGCCCGGTGACGCGCCGCCTGCTCGAGAGGACCCGGGAGGTGCGGCCGGCATGAGCCTGCTGATGAGCATGCACGGCGTCGTGAAGCGGTTCCGGGGCGGCGGGCGCGGAGTGACCGCTGTCGACGGGGTCGACCTGGAGCTGGAAGCGGCGCAGGCGGTGGCGCTGATCGGCCAGTCGGGCTGCGGCAAGAGCACCCTGGGCCAGCTGGCCGTGGGGCTGCTGGCGCCCGACTCGGGCCGTATCCAGTACGGCGGCGTCGACCTGGCCCGTTGCTCCCGCCGGGAACTGCGCGACCTGCGCCCCGGGCTTCAATTCGTCTTCCAGAGTCCCTTCGACGCGTTCGCCCCGCATCTGAGCCTGCGCGGCAGCCTCGAACCGGCCGCCGTCCGGTGTCATCGGGGATGGTCCCGCAGCCGGGCCTCCGGAGCGGTGGTGGATGCCTTGGGCGAGGTGGGCCTGGAGGCCGGGCTGTTGGATCGGCTGCCCGACGAACTGTCCGGCGGGCAGCTGCAGCGGGCGTCCCTGGCCAGGGCCCTGCTGGCCGGGCCGCGGCTCATGGTGGCCGATGAGGTGGTGTCCGCACTGGACGTGGCCGCTCAGAACGATGTGACCCGACTGCTGCGGCGCCTCCAGAAGCAGTGGCGCTTCGCGCTGCTGTTCATCACCCACGACCTGGGGGTGGCCGAGCGGATCGCTGACGAGGTCATCGTCATGGACGCGGGGCGCATCGTGGAGCGGGGCCCCGCCCGCGGGGTGATCGCCCGGCCCGGTTCGGACGCTGGCCGACGCCTGGTGGAGGCCATTCCCCATTTCCCCTACTGAACGGTCAGTGGTCCCTCGATTCTGCGCTGTGGGGCGAGCACCGGGCGCACGACAGCAGGCCGGCCCGGTCGCGGCACTCGCCGCCGCCGGCCGGGCCGGCAGTGGGCCCCGTCCCGTCGAGCCCGTCCGGCGGGCGGCAGCGTGCGGGCGCCGTCGTCTTCGGGACGCGGATCGAGCGTCCCGGGTTTTCCGGTCCTCGCCCTCGCGCCGTTCCGCCGGCGCCCCTGTCGGGCCCCGGGTGGTCGGGGGCCGGAAGAGGGTGGTCCGGGCGGTGGTGGTCGTCGGCCGCCTCAGTCGAGTCTGCGGCGGGCGGCGCCCTTGTCGGCGCTCTGGGCGAGCAGGGCGAAGACCTTCAGCGCGTTCGAGACCTCGCGGTCGCGGTGGCGGGGCCGCCAGCCGGCCTCGTCCTGCTCGGCGCGGCGCGCGGCGAGCTCCTCGTCGGACACCCGCACGCTGATCGTGCGGGCGGGGATGTCGATGTCGATGATGTCGCCGTCGCGCACCAGTCCGATCGCGCCGCCTGCCGCTGCCTCGGGGCTGATGTGGCCCAGCGACAGGCCGGAGCTGCCGCCCGAGAACCGGCCGTCGGTGATCAGGGCGCACTCGGGACCGAGGCCCACGCCCTTGAGGTAGCTGGTGGGGTAGAGCATCTCCTGCATGCCGGGGCCGCCCCTGGGCCCCTCGTAGCGGACGACGACCACGTCGCCGGCCCTCACCCGGCCGCCGAGGATGTGCTCGACGGCCTCCTCCTGGGACTCGGTGACGTGGGCCGGGCCGCTGAAGACGAACTGGTCGGCGGGCACGCCGGCCGACTTCACGACGCAGCCGTCGACGGCGATGTTGCCGTGCAGCACCGCCAGGCCGCCGTCGGCGGTGTAGGCGTGGGCGATGTCGCGGATGCAGCCGTTCACCGGGTCCCTGTCGAGCTCGGCGTGGCGGTTGGTCGAGCCGAACATCTCGGTGGTGCGCACCCCGCCGGGGGCGGCGTGGTACAGCTCGACGGCCTGCGGCAGCGCCGAGCCGCCGCGCACGTCCCAGTCGTCCAGGAAGGACGCCATGGAGTCGTGGTGCACCGAGTGCACGTCCATGTTGAGCAGTTCGCCGCGGCGCAGCTCGCCGAGGATGGCCGGGATGCCGCCGGCGCGGTGGACGTCCTCGAGGAAGAAGACGTTGCTGTTCGGGGCCACCTTGCACAGGCAGGGCACGTGGCGCGAGAGCTCGTCGATGTCGTCCTGGTCGAAGTCGACACCGGCCTCCCGGGCGGCGGCCAGCAGGTGCAGGATCGTGTTCGTCGAACCGCCCATGGCGATGTCCATCGTCATGGCGTTGGCGAAGGCCTCGCGGGTGGCGATGGAGCGCGGCAGCACCGCGTCGTCGTCCTCGTCGTAGTAGCGCTTCGCGTTGGCGACGACGCGACGGCCGGCCTCGGCGAAGAGGCCCCTGCGGACGCTGAAGGTGGCCAGCGCGGTGCCGTTGCCGGGCAGCGCCAGGCCGAGGGCCTCGGTGAGGCAGTTCATCGAGTTGGCGGTGAACATGCCCGAGCAGGAGCCGCACGTGGGGCAGGCGTTGGCCTCCATGCGGGCGAGCTCGGCGTCGGAGACGTCCGGATCGGCCGAGGCGGTCATCGGGTGGATGAGGTCGAGGCGCGAACTCGTCGTGCCGTCGTCGTTGGTGATCGGCCGGCCGGACTCCATGCCGCCGCCGGACACGAAGACCGTCGGGATGTTGAGGCGGAGGGCCGCCAGCAGCATGCCGGGGGTGATCTTGTCGCAGTTGGAGATGCACACGAGCGCATCGGCCTGATGGGCGTTGCACATGTACTCGACCGAGTCGGCGATGATCTCGCGGCTGGGCAGGGAGTAGAGCATGCCCCCGTGGCCCATGGCGATGCCGTCGTCGACGGCGATCGAGTTGAACTCCTTGGCGACGCCGCCGGCCTCTGCGACGGCGTCGGCGACGATCCTGCCGACGTCGCGCAGGCCGACGTGGCCGGGCACGAACTCGGTGAAGGAGTTGGCGATGGCGACGATCGGCTTCCCGAAGTCGCCGTCGCCCATGCCGGTGGCGCGCCACAGGGCGCGGGCGCCCGCCATCGGGCGGCCCTCGTAGGTGATTCGTGAACGCAGTCTCGGCATCGCCAGGTCCTTCCCCCGCCCTCAAGAGTAGGGCCCCGCCGGATTACGGACCGTTCCGGACCACAACTTGTCCGCGGTTCGCCCGCGGTCCCGACCGAGGGCGCATCCGGCCGCCGTGCGGCGAACGGACCGGCGGGGGCGGCCCGGGCCGCCCCCGCCGGTTGCCGCAGGCTCCTCGGGCGCGAGGCCCGTCCGCGGTCCCTCAGACCTCCAGAAGCACCTTGATGGCGCGCCGTTCGTCCATCGCCTTGTAGCCCTCGGCGGCCTGTTCGAGAGGCAGGCGCAGGGTGAAGACCCTGCCGGGGTCGATCTCCTTCTTCAGGATCCGGTCGATGAGGTCGGGCAGGAAGCGGCGCACGGGGGCGGGGCCGCCGTGCAGGTGCACCTCGGAGAAGAACAGGCTCCCGCCGTCGATCTGCTGGTCGTGGCTGACGCCGACGAAGCCGACGTGGCCGCCGGGACGGCACGAGGCGATGGCCTGGTCCATCGAGACCTGGTGGCCGACGGCCTCGACGACGCTGTGGGCCCCCAGCCCGCCGGTGAGCTCCTTGACCTTGGCCGCGCCCTCCTCGCCGCGCTCGGCGATGA
>NZ_CAUTOU010000062.1:0-12587 GCF_963539965.1 uncultured Propionibacterium sp. | reverse complement strand
CCCCCCGGCCCCCGCCCGCGGGGCGCGGGTCCGATACCCAGCCCCCCCCGCACCACCCCCCCCCCCCCCCCGCCCGGGGGGGGGGGGGGGGCGGGGGGGGGGGGCCCCCCCCCGCCGGAATCAGACTGATCCCGCATCGGATGCACATCTCAGTCAACGACAACAGGGCCTGTTCACAGCACTCCACGACGGTGCCTCGGCCAAGGGGCGACGAGTCTTACTCATGACCCCATGGACAAGCATCGACGATCAGCTCCACGGCCAGTAGACGACAGCTATCGCGCGGAACCCCCACACGTCATTCAGGGGAGCGTGCCCTGCACCATTGGTAGCGCTGGCAAAGCCGGCGATTTTCGTCAGAGTCGGTGCCTCGTACATGTCACAGCCTCCTTTCTGTTCTGTCAACCCGTCTGCGCAATTCCTGCGCGTCTCCAATGATTCCCCGACCTCTTCTCGTCCTGTCAACCTCCGTGCCCCCGGTTGACAATGAATGATGTCAGGGCGGCTGGTGAATTGTCATGATGTGATGACGACCGGGGAGTCCGCGGCCCGGTGGCCGCACCGGGCATCGGCGGGATGACGGAGCCGGCTCCGGCCATGGCCGGTGGCGATCCCCGCCGGTGGCGATCCCCGCCGGTGGCGATCCCCGCCGGCTCCCGTGCTGCGCGTCGGGCTCCGCGGCGGGGCCGTCCCATGATGGGGCCGGGCTCCGAGCGGGGGTTCTGGCCCGGGGCCGTCCGCGGCCGGACTCGTCCCACGCCCGTGCAACGGCCCCCGCCGGTCCGCTGCACGACATCATCACGGCTGCGGACCGGGACGGTGTATCGTCAGCCTCATTCACGAGGCTTGGTGGTTCACCGTGCGGAGGGATGCTCCATGATTCATCATGGTTCCTTCGTGTCATGGGGAAGGAACACGTGTCTTCTCGCGGCATTGAGCGTGGCGGCGATGTCGATCAGTTCTCCGGGGCAGAGAGGCCCGGCGCCGTCGGCGCCGGCGCGATGCCTCGCCTTGCTGGTGATGGTCATCGGTATCGCGGCCATGGCGGCGCGGGCGAATCATCCCCTCCTCGCCCTGTCGGTGGAGACCGGCGTCTGCCTCCTGGTCCTGGCCGCCGGCCTTCGCTCGGAACCGAGCGTGGCGATACCGTACCTGGCGGTTCTCCACACGTGCATTGCACGATGCGACACGCGCCGCGCGACCGTCAGCGCCATCAGCCCGCTGGCTCTCGCAGCGGCGGCCGCTGCGGGGCCGGACCGCAACGACGGCCTCCTGTGGGCCGGGCGCGCGGGGGTCGTGCTCTGCGTGGCAGCAGCGGGTCTCATGACGCGGGTGCGACAGTCGCAGCGGGAGTCGTTGCGCAGGGCGGAGCAGGAGCGTCTGCGCGCCGACAGGATGGCCGAACAGCGCGACCGCGCCCTGGAGCGGGAGCGGCTCGCCTTCCGGCTGCATGACAGCGTGGGCCACTGCCTGACGACCATCATCGCGCTGTCCGAGGGGCTGTCGGGGTTCTCCATGCAATCCGATTACGTCAGGGCCGTCCGGGGAATCAACTCGCTGGCCCGTGAGGGGCTCGGGGAGGCACGACGGGTCATGGAATCCCTCAGTACCGGGCAGACGCCCGGCCCCGGTGATTCCGGCGACGCCGTCGTCGATCCGGGGCCGGCGGCCGGAGCGCCGCAGGAGTGGGACGCCATCGGGGAAGTGATCGACCGCGTTCGCGCCTCGGGCATCGTCGCGGACTTCACCGAGGAGGGGGTCCGGCCCTCCGGTGGAGGTTGCCGCGAACTCTGCTTCTTCCTGACGCGCGAGGCGCTGACCAACTGCCTTCGCCACGGTGCGGGCATCACGCATATCACGGTCCTGTGGCAGCACCGCGGTGACGGGAGCACGCGAGTCCTCGTCGAGGACGACGGCATTGCGCAGAGGCACGAGGGGCCGGGGGACGGCGGCACGGGACTGCGCCGATACCGTCGTCTGATCCTCGGACGAAGAGGGGATTTCTACGCCGGTTCGCCGAACGGCAACGGCTGGGTGGTCGATGCCACCATCGCCCCGCTGCGCGGCGAAGAGGCGGCGGCATCATGATCCGGGTCATGATCGTGGACGACCACGAACTCGAGCGCTTCGCCCTGTCCCTGCTCGTGCGCAGGGACCCGCAGATCGATGTCGTCGCCGAGGCGGGCGACGGCCAGTCCGCGCTGGACGCGATCGCCAGCTTGGCGGACCGGGGCCTGCCGGTCCCCGACGTCGTGCTGATGGACGTGCGCATGCCGGGGATGGACGGGACGCAGGCGACGCGTCGGATCATCGAGAGGTTCCCCGGAGTGCACGTCCTGATCCTGACCACGTACGACCAGGACGATTACGCGTTCAAGGGGCTGTCCGCAGGAGCCATGGGCTTCCTCCTGAAGGACGCGAGGGCGGAGGACATCACGCACGCCGTCCACGCCCTGGCCGAGGGGGAGGCAGTGCTCACCCCGCGGATCACCCGCGAGGTCCTGGATCGGACGAGCGAGCTGAGCACGACCGACGAGCAGAGGCGGCTGGGGGCGCTGTTCGCCGATCTGTCCCCGCGGGAGCGGCAGGTCGTCGAGCTGATGGCCGATGGCAGGTCCAACAGTGAGATAGCCGACGCCATGGTCATCCAGGAGGCATCGGTGCGGCGCAGCGTCAGCAGGATCCTGACCAAGACCGGGCTGCGGGACCGGGTGCAGATCATCTCGACCTGGTACAAGGCCGGGCGGTGACGCCCCGGAGCGGCCGGCGGTCGTGCCCGCCGGTGCACGGATGCGGCGCGGACCCGCGGGCCCGCGCCGCATCCGATCACTCGAGTACTCAATTGACCAGCTGCTGCCTCTTCACCTCGACGGCGCTCTCGGCCTCGGCGCAGACGCGCTCGAGATCACGCCCGATGCCCGCCGCCGAGTAGGCCGCGAACAGTCCTTCGACGACCGGGGCGGCCAGCAGCCTCGTTCGTTCCGCGAGTTCCGGCTCGAGGAACTCGACGGCCGTCTGGGCGCTCATCACGGCGCTGCCCAGATCCATGAGGACGACGACACCCTCGCCGTCATCGGCCCGCTCGACGGCCTCGACGATCGCCATGGCGTTGGTGCCGAGGGTGCCCTCGGCGGTACCGGCCGCCGTCTCGAGGCGCACCTGCGAAGCCGGCATGAGGCGCCTGGTCAGATCGACGACGGCGTCGGCCAACTGGACCGAGTGCGAGACGATGACGATACCGATCATGCGGCCTCACCCGCGATGGCCCGCGCCAGGGCGCCGAGGATGAGGGCGGTCGAGGCGGCGCCGGGGTCGATGTGCCCCGCCGAGCGCTCCCCCAGGTAGGAGGCGCGGCCCTTGGTGGCGATCATCGGCTCGGTGGCATCGCGGCCCGCTGCGGCGGCCTCGGCCGCCGCAGCGGCCGCTCCGGCGATGTCGTCCGGATGCGCCGTGAGGGCGCGCAGGGCCGGGTACCAGGCGTCGAGCATCGTCTTCTCGCCCTCGACGGCCTTGCCGCGCTGGACGAGCCCGCCGATGCCCGCCTCGACGGCGGCGGCCAGCGTGGCCGAGTCGATCTCGTCCCTGCCCGCCAGAGCTCCTCCCATGCGCAGGAAGAAGGTGCCGTACAACGGACCGGAGGCGCCGCCGACGGTGGACACGAGGGTCATGCCCACCTTCTTCAGCATCGCATCGATGGCGGTGAAACCGCCGGCGTCCACGGCCTCGACCGCGGCGGCCATGCCCCGCTTCATGTTGGAGCCGTGGTCCGCGTCGCCGATGGCCGCGTCGAGCGCGGTGAGCTCATCGGAATGCTCGATGATCGCCGCGTCGGCCAGCTTCAGCCAGTCGACGAGGGTGTCCAGGGTGATCGTGGCCGCCATGCTCACGCTCCCCAGCGCAGGCCCGGCGTGTTCACCGGTGCGTCCCACAGGCGCAGCATCTCGTCGTCGGCGCGCACCAGGGTGAGCGAGCAGCCGGCCATGTCGAGACTGGTGATGTAGTTGCCGACCAGCGAGCGCTCGACCGCGACGCCCTCGGCCCCGAGCAGCTCGGCGACCTCGTTGTACATGACGTAGAGCTCGATCAGCGGGCTGGCGCCCATGCCGTTGAGGAAGGCGATGACGCCGCGGCCATCACCGGCGGGCAGCTCGGCCAGGATCGGCTCGGCGAGCTGGCGGGCGATCTCGGACGCCGGGGCGGCCTTCTCCCGGTGGCGGCCGGGCTCGCCGTGGATGCCGATGCCGATCTCCATCTGGTCCTCGGGCAGGTCGAAGGAGGGCTTGCCGTTGGCGGGAACGGTGCAGCTGGTCAGGGCCATGCCCATCGAGCGACCGTTGGCGTTGACGCGGGCGGCGATCTCGGCGACCTCGGCCAGGGGCCGGCCCTCCTCGGCCGCCGCGCCGGCGATCTTCTCGACGAGGACGGTGACGCCCACGCCGCGCCGGCCCGCGGTGTACAGGGAGTCCTCGACGGCCACGTCGTCGTTGGTGACGACCGAGGCGACCTCGACGCCGGACTCGGCGACGACCTCGGCGGCCATCTCGAAGTTCATGACGTCGCCGGTGTAGTTCTTCACCAGGTGCAGCACGCCGGCGCCCCGTTCGACGGCGGTGGTGGCGGCGACGATCTGATCGGGCACGGGCGAGGTGAAGATCTCGCCGGCGCATGCGGCGTCGAGCATCCCGGCGCCGACGAATCCGCCGTGCAGCGGCTCGTGCCCGCTGCCACCGCCGGAGACGATGGCGACCTTGCCCTGCTCCTTGGGCCGGGCGCGATAGACGATGTGCTGGTCGGGGTCGACGCGGAGATCCCCCGGATGCGCCGCGGCCATGCCCGCGAGGGCATCCGCAACGACGGTGTCGGCGGAGTTGATGAGTTTCTTCATGACACGAAGCTACCCCCATGGCCCCGTACGGGTGCTGGCGGCCGGGCCGAAACGACCGCTTATTCACAGCCGGGTTCGCCATCGGGGGCGGCCCGCCGCACCGTCGCGGTCCGGTCCCGGCGTCGTCACCGCCTCCGGGACCGGGCGGGGCCCGGTCAGCGACGACGTCACCGATCCGTCCGGACAGCCTCAGGGGCCGTGGGCGTCGTCGCCCTCCGGCGACCGGCTGACCGGAGTACGTCATGCGATAGTGTCGGCGTCCGTGAGAACCGCGGAGAGACCCCCGCACCGCAACAGCGCCCAGGGGCCGTCGTGAGTACGATCGGGCGCCGGCGCTACGTCACCCAGGCCGATGTGGCGCGCGCAGCCGACGTGTCGCGATCCCTGGTCTCACTGGTCATGCAGGGTTCCGAGCACGTCTCCGAGGAGAAGCGGCAGCGGGTCCTGCGGGCGGCGGCCTCCCTCGGGTACCTCAACAACGGGATCGCCACCTCGCTGGCGGGGAATCGGACGCACCGCATCATCGGCTTCCTGGCCCAGTCGCTGTCCAATCCGGTCTTCATCGACGTCTACGAGAGCCTGACCGAGCGGATGAGCGAGCAGAGCCACCGGGTCATCATCATGCAGGGCGGCCTCGACATCGCCGAGGAGGACCGCAGCCTCCGCGACCTGGTCACCCTGAGGCCCGACGGCGTCGTCGTGGCCGGCTACGCCGGATCGACGTCCGCCCTGGGGGCCGCCGTCAACTCGCTGCCGGTGGTCGCGGTCACCCGGCGGATCGAGATGGAGGGGGTCTCCAGCGTCTACTGCGACGACCTGCTGAGCGCCGGGCTGGCCGTCGACCACCTCGTCGGGCTCGGGCACCGTGACATCGTCCACCTGGCCCTGCCGGCCGACATCCCCTACGAGGAGCGCGCCCGGGGATTCCGGCGCGCCATGGCGCGCCACGGCCTGCCCGGTCGCGTGGTGTGCCCCCCGCTCAGTACCGGGGGCGCCGCCGACGCGATCAACGGGCTCGTCGGCACGGGAGATCTGCCCACCGCGGTCTTCTGCGGCAACGACGTCCTGGCGATGGGGGTCCTCGACGCGCTGGCGCAGCACGATCTGTCGGTCCCCGAGGACGTCTCGGTCATCAGCCACGACAACACGGTCATCGCGGGCCGGGCCGGGCTCACCTCGGTCGACCAGCACGCCCCGGAGCAGGGCCGTATCGCCGCCGATGAACTCGCCCGGATGATCGGGCACGACGACTCCCAGAACGCCCCCCGGGTGCACCGCCTCACCCCGAAGCTGGTCGTCCGCGGATCCACGGCGCCCCCGCGTCCCGGGCACGACTAGGCCGTCCTCCCGGCGGGGCGTGCCCCAGGGCGGTGCGCCCGGCAGCACCGGAGAGGGACGACATGTCCCGACCCCCGGCGCCTCCTGTGGCGGACACCGCCCCCGCATGCAACCGGCAGCACCCCCGGCCCCGCACCGCACTAGGCTCGGAACCATGTTCGACGCGCTTCCGCACCTGCCCGCCACCGAGCACCCCGAGCTGCTGGGCGAACCCGTTCGCAGGTTCATCCACCTGCTGCCCGGGGCACAGGTCTTCACCATCGATCCGGCGCTCTCCGACACCGAGACGCTGTGCAGGACCTACGGCGAGGACGAATCGACCTGCGGCAACTGCGTGATCGTCCGGGGCAGGCGCGGTGAGATCGAGCGCACCGTCGCCTGCCTGGCCCTGGCCACCACGCGCATCGACGTCAACAGGCTCGTCCGCAAGCGCTTGGACGTGCGCAAGTGCTCCTTCGCCCCGATGGCGGACGCCGTCGCCGAGTCCGGCATGGAGTACGGCGCGATCACCCCCGTCGGCCTGCCCGAGGCCTGGCCGATCTGGATCGACGCCGCCGTGGCCGCCGCCGGGCAGGTGTGCATCGGCGCCGGCACCCGGTCGGCCAAACTCGTCGTGCCCGGCCGCTCGCTGCTGGCCCTGCCGAACGCCGAGGCCGTCGACCAGCTGGCCCGCTGATCCGGACCCCGCCGGGCCGGCATCCGCGCCATGCCGCCGCAGGGGCCCGCAGACCATGCGGATTCCAGCCTTGACATGGGATTTCTCCACGTCCTTAGCGACCTGCCCGTTGATCTTGTCCTCACAGCGCTCACTAAACTGTTGCTCAGGAACGGGGGTGGAGGAACGTCATGACCAGCAGCTATGAACAGCCGCCGCGCGCCGATTCGCGGACCTACGCCGACGCCGAGGCCGAGTTGCAGCGCACTGGCCAGGCCGACTACGGCAATTGGGTGCCCGCCAGCCTCATGCGCCTCCTGCTCGGCCTCTCCGGCGCGCTGCTGCTGATCCTGGCGCTGCTGCTCGTCCTGTGGTCGCACCTGGTCGTCTTGATCATCGTCGGCGTCCTGTGCGCCCTCATGCTGACCCTCACCGCCTATCTGGAACTGTGCCGCAGGCTTTTCGCCTTCGACGGCGGCGGCCTCATGGGCGGTCTGCACGAGATGGTCGTCGACAACCTCGACTGGGACGGCCGGGGCAGGCTGCTCGACATCGGCTGCGGCGCCGGGGCGCTCACCATTCGCTGCGCCAGGGCCTTCCCCACCGGCGACTTCACGGGCATCGACCGCTGGGGCCCCGGGTGGAACTACGCCAAGGACCAGTGCGAGGCCAACGCACGGGCCGAAGGCGTCATCGCCCCCATCCGGTTCGTCAGGGGCGATGCCGCCCGGCTCGACTTCCCCGACGGCGCCTTCGACGCCGCGGTCAGCAACTTCGTCTTCCACGAGGTCAGAGGCCAGCCCGACAAGCGGGCGCTGGTCCGCGAGGCCCTGCGCGTCCTCCGCCCCGGGGGCGCCTTCAGTTTCCAGGACATGTTCGACCGGCCCAAGTTCTACGGCGACATGGGCTCCTTCATCCGGCAGCTGCGTGACGAGGGCATCACCGACATCGAGTACATCCCCCGCACCGAGGACGTCATCGGCGCGCCGGGCTGGATCAAGGCCCCCCGGTTGATCAGGGGCGCCGGCATCATCCACGGCCGCAAGTGATCCGACGAAAGGATTCCGGACGCGCCAGCGCAGCGGCGCCATCTCGTTTACAGTGGGGGCATGCACGTAGTGGTGTGCGGCGAAGCACTCATCGATCTCATCCCCGACAACTCCGTCCCCGGTACGACGCAGTCGAGCCTGTGGCAGGCCCACTCGGCCGGCGGCCCGCTCAACACGGCCGTGGCCCTGGCCCGTCTGGGCCTGCCCGCCCAGTTCCTCGGGCGGCTCGGCGGCGACGGCTTCGGCGCTCAGTTGCGCAGTCACCTGGCCGTCAACGACGTCGGCCTGGACCTGGCCGTGCAGACCGAGTCCGAGCCCACCTCGCTGGCGATCGTCAGCGTGGACTCCACCGGTCAGGCCACCTACACCTTCCACCTGCGGGGCACGGCCAACTTCAACTGGGCCCCCCAGGAGTTCCCCGAGCTGGGCGCGGACGACTGGCTGCACACCGGTTCGCTGATGGCCGTCGTCGAGCCCGGCCGCAGCGCCCTGCTCGACTATCTGTCCACGACGCCGGCGGGGCTGTCGTTCGACCTGAACGTGCGGCCCACCGTGCAGCCCGATCGCAGGCTCTACGGCGAGCTGCTCGACCCCTTCCTGAAGGTGCTCGGCGAGCGGGGGGGCGTCGTGCGGGCCAGCGACGAGGACCTGCACTGGCTCGACCCGTCCAGCGGTTCCTCCGCCCGCCGGATCGCCGCCGACCTGGCGGCCACCTACGGGCTGGAACTGGTCGTCGTCACGACCGGCGGCGAGGGCGCCTTCGCGGTCGGCGCCAACCGCGAGCCCGTGTCCGTGCCGGGCCTCCCCACCGCCGTGGCCGACACGGTCGGGGCCGGCGACACCTTCACCGCCGGCTTCCTCAAGGTGTGGCTGGAGGAGAAGAACCTGGTCGGGGCGATGCGCAGCGGCTGCGCGGCGGCATCGATCGTCTGCTCGCGCATCGGCGCGAACCCGCCGGACGCCGATGAGGTGGCGGCCCTGCTCGCCCGCGCCTGATCCCGTGCGTCCGGGCGCGGGGGTTCCGGCGTCTCGCCGGCCGGTCAGCCGCGCCTGAGGTGCAGCCTGCGCAGGAGCGGGCCGAGGAGGGCGCTGAACTCCTCGACCCTGAAGAGCCGCACGCCGATCAGGAAGAAGACGACGAAGACGGTGGCGCCCACGAGGTCGGCCAGGTACTGGCTGATGAGCCGGTCGTGCATCCGCCAGACGATGGTCGAGCCGACGAAGTAGGCGGGCACCCCGCCGAGGACCGAGGCGCAGAGCGTGCGGGTGTACAGGCCCAGGACACCGTGCAGGTCGAGCCCGCCCATCTGGCGCTTGGCGTAGGCCATGAAGACGAGGGCGAGCGTGCTGTTGCCCGCGAACATGCCCAGGCAGATCGTCACCACGCCGATCCGGGCGGGCACGAGCAGTGCGGCGAGGGCGAAGAGGATCTGCACACCGGTGACCAGGCACTGCATCCACAGATTGGTGCCGCCCTGCTCGGTGGCGAAGCAGTACTGCTGCTGCAGCGTCACGATCGTGTACGAGACGGTCGAGGCGACCATGAGGACGAGCACCCAGGCGGTGGCCGTGGCCTCGACCGGCTCCAGGCTCCAGTAGATGCCGCGCACGACGGGGCGGGCCAGCGCTATGAGCACGACGCTCGTCGGGATGATGCCGACCATCGGCAGGGTCAGGCCCTTGTAGAGCAGGTCCTGCATGTCCCTCAGCCCGGTGGACACGTCATTGCGGCGCTGCCAGGCGCGGGCGATCTGCGGGAACAGTGCGGTGAGGATCGAGAAGGCGATGAGCGAGTACGGCATCTGGAACAGCGTGTTGGCGTTCTGGTAGGCCGCGTAGCCGGCCACGTACTCGCCGTCGGGCGCCCGGTCGATCATGCCGGTGGCCACGTTCAGGATGAACAGGCCGCCGCCCTGGGCGATGCACAGGGCCAGGAAGGTGAGACCGGCGAACCGGCCGATCTGGCCGAGTCCGTAGCCGCGCAGGCCCCAGCGGGGCCGCCAGCGGAAGCCGCTCCTGACGAGCACGGGAACCAGGACGAGCGTCTGCGCGACGATGCCGAGTGTGGCCGTGCCGGCCAGCACCCAGACCATCGAGCTCGTCCAGACCGCAGGGTCGGCCTGCTGGCCCCACATGCGCAGGAAGACGAGCTCGCCGCCGATCGCGACGACGTTGTTGAGCACGGGCGCCCAGCCGTACGGGCCGAAGGAGCCGCGCGCGTTGAGCAGATTGCCGAAGACGGCGAAGACGCCGTAGAAGAACACCTGCGGCATGCAGAGGAAGGCGAACTCGGTCGCCAGGTGCAGGGCGGGGCCCTGCAACCGGGTGAAGACGCGCATGAGGACGCCGGCGCCGACCGTGCACAGCAGGGCCACGCCGGCGATGAGGGCGAAGGTGATGGTCAGGAGCCGGTCGACGAACTCCCTGCCGCCGTCGGGGCGCTTCATCGCCTTGGTGATCTGCGGCAGCAGGACGGCGTTGAGGATGCCGCCGGAGAGCAGCACGAGGATGTAGTTCGGCAGCGAGTTGGCCGAGCGGAAGGCATCGGCCGCCAGCGTCTGGCCGACGACCCTGACCAGCAGCATGGCGTTGATCATGCCCAGGACGCGGGAGATGAGGGTGCCCGAGGCCATGAGGGCCGAATTGCGCCCGAGGTTCCTGCGGTCGCGCTCGTCGAGCTCGTCCTGGCCCGCACCCCCCGGCGGGCCGCCGTCGCCACCCGCCAGTGGCGCCCCCGGCCCGTACAGGCCCGGGCTCACCAGACGCCCCACCCCGGGCAGGGAGTGCGCCAGGGCCTCGAGCTCGACGCGCGGGATGACGCGCGTCGGCTCGTCGTCGCCGTACGGATCGGGCGGCGACTCGTCGGCCCGCCGGGGGCGATAGCTCAACGCCCGCTGCCCGCGTAGACGACGGCCTCGCCATCGGCGTCGAGGCCGAAGGCGGTGTGTGCGGCGCGGACGGCGCGGTCGAGCAGATCGGCCTCGACCACGACGGAGATGCGGATCTCGGAGGTGGCGATCATGTCGATGTTGATCCCCTGCCCGGCCAGGGCGTCGAAGAAACGGGCGGTGACTCCCGGGTGGGTGCGCATGCCGACGCCGATGACGGAGAGCTTGCCGATCTGGTCGTCGTACAGGAGCTTCTCGAAGCCGACGGCCTCCTGGTCGGCCTTGAGCGCGTCGATGGCCCTCTTGCCGTCGCTCATCGGCAGTGTGAAGGAGATGTCGGTGCGTCCGGAGGCCGCGGAGACGTTCTGGACGATGACGTCGATGTTGATCTCGGCCTCGGCGACGACATCGAAGATCCTGGCGGCCTTGCCGACCTGATCGGGCACGCCCACAACGGTGATCTTCGCCTCACCGCGGTCAGACGCGACGCCGGTGATGATGGCCTGTTCCATCTCATTGCCCTTCCTGATGTCGGTGTGACCCTTGACCCAGGTGCCCGGCCGGTCGCTGAACGAACTGCGCACGTGCACGGGGATGTTCTCGCGGCGCGCGTACTCGACGCAGCGCAGGTGCAGCACCTTCGAACCGCAGGCGGCCATCTCCATCATCTCCTCGTAGGTGACCTCGGGGATCTGGGCGGCTGCGGGGACGATGCGCGGGTCGGCGGTGAAGACGCCGTCGACGTCGGTGTAGATCTCGCAGTACTCGGCGTCGAGCGAGGCGGCGAGGGCCACCGCAGTGGTGTCGGAGGCGCCGCGGCCGAGCGTGGTGACGTCCTTGGTGTCCTGACTGACGCCCTGGAAGCCGGCGACGATGGTGACATTGCCGAGTTCGAGGGACCTGTCGACGCGGCCGGGCGTGATGTCGATTATGCGGGCGTTGCCGTGCAGGCCCGTCGTGATGACGCCGGCCTGACTGCCGGTGTAGCTGCAGGCGGGCACGCCGAGGTCGTTGAGGGCCATGGCGAGCAGGGCGGCGCTCTGGCGCTCACCGGTGGTGAGCAGCATGTCGAGTTCGCGCGGCTGCGGCTGCGGGCTCACCTCCAGCGCGAGATCCATCAACTCGTCGGTGGTGTCGCCCATCGCCGAGATGACGACGACGACGTCGTTCCCGGCATGGCGGGCGCGGGCGATGCGCCGCGCGACCCGCTTGATGGACGCGGCATCGGCGACGGACGATCCGCCGTACTTCTGGACGATCCTGGCCATGGATTCCCCTCATGGATTGACGCAGCCAACTCTAGCGGGCCGACAGCCGCCCGCCGGGAATAGCATGGTCACGTGGACAAGCCCTCCCTTCGCATCGGCGACACAGAACGAGACGCCGCCGTCGAGCTCCTCCAGAGCCACTACGCGGCCGGCCGCCTCACCACCGAGGAGTTCGGCGAGCGCATGACGAGTGCGCTCGCCGCGCACTACCAGGCCGATCTCGACCTGTTGTTCACCGATCTGCCCTCCGACCCCCAGGCGCGCTTCTTCGACGAGGCGGGCCCGGTCGGGCGGGCCGCTCGCCCCAGCGAACTGACGCCCTGGCAGGCGCCGGCCCCCGTCGCCGCGCGGTCCGCCGGGCGCAGGGCGGCGGCAGCCGCCTTCAGCGCCGTCAGCGGTCTGATCTGGCCGGCGGCCATCATCGCCGTCCTGAGCGGCGCCCCGGTGCAGGTCCTGTTCCTCGCACTCGTGGTCTCCGTGGCCGCCGGCGCCGCCAGGAAGAGC
>NZ_CAUTOU010000061.1:0-12777 GCF_963539965.1 uncultured Propionibacterium sp. | reverse complement strand
GCTGGCGCGCACGGCGGCGACGGCACGGGCCTCGGTGACCTGGTCGAGGCCGGCCGTCGGCTCGTCCAGCACCAGGAGGCGCGCCCCGCCCAGCTCGATGCGCAGCAGTGCACGGGCCAGGGCGACGCGGCGCCGCTCGCCGGAGCTGAGGCCCTCGCCCTCGTCGGCCACGGGGTGGTCGAGGGGCAGCGCCTCGCCGCCGGCGCGGTCGAGGACGTCGCGCAGCCGGGCCTCGTCGGCCTGTGGGAAGCCGATGCGGACATTGTCGGCGACCGTCCGGCCCGGCATGGCCGGGTCCTGCGAGACGTAGGCGATGCGGGCCCGCCACGAGCCGGGGTCGATCCGCGCCAGGTCGGCCCCGCCGACGAGGATGCGTCCGCCGGTGGCGGGCCGGAAGCCCATGAGGACGTCGAGGGCGGTGGACTTGCCGCTGCCGGAGGCCCCGGCCAGTGCGAGCACCCGGCCCGGGTCGAGGCGGCAGCTGAAAGAGTCGAGGGCGGGTCGGCCGGCGCCGGGGTAGGCGACCGACAGCTCGTCGAAGACCACCGGCACCCGGCCGGGGTCGGGTGCCGGCACGGTGCCGCCGAAGGCGTTCGCCTCGGCCTTCTCGATGATCTCGAAGGCCTGGGCGGCCGCCGCGGTGCCGTCGGCCGAGTCGTGGAAGTGGACGCCGACCCGGCGGATCGGCAGGTAGACCTCCGGCGTCAGGATGAGGACGAACAGCGCGGTGCGCAGGTCGAACCGGGCGCCGACGACGCGCAGGCCCATCGACACGGCCACGAGTGCTACGGACAGGGTGCTGAGCAGTTCGAGGACGAAGGAGGACAGGAACGCCAGTCGCAGTGTCCGCATCGTCTCGGTGCGGTGGGCCCGCTCGGTGATGCGCAGGCCCTTGAGCTGGGCGCGGGCGCGTCCGAAGACCTGCAGGGTGGGCAGGCCCGCGACGAGATCGGCGAAGTGGTTCGACAGCCGGGTCTGCTGGGCGAAGCGCCGCTCGACCTGCTTCCGGGTCGCGATGCCGATGAGCGCCATGAAGACCGGGATGAGCGGGATCGTGACGGCGATCATGATCGCCGAGCGCGGATCCTGGGTGAGGATCGCGATGCCGATGACGAGCGGCACGCTGACGGCCGTCATGAGCTGGGGCAGGTACTTCGAGTAGTAGCCGTCGAGGGCGTCCAGGCCCTGCGTGACGAGTGTGATGAGCGCGCCCGAGGGAATCGAGGCGTCGTTGGGCAGCGCGAGGCGGGCCCGCATGACGTCGGTGCGCAGCTGCGACTTCACCGCCGAGCAGGCGCGGTGGGCGAACAGCTGCGAGGCCCAGTTCAGGACGGCGCGGGCCGCGAAGACGGCGAGCAGTGCGGCGGCGATGCGTCCGATGCCGTCCATGGCGCCCGTGTCGACGACGCGGGCGACGCCGTCGGAGACGAGGCGCGCCTGGACCAGGACGAGGAGGGCCGTCGCCACGCCGACCAGGGCGACCGCGACGAGGAAGAAACGTGTCGCCCTGGCCCGCCTGATCAGGCGTGGATCGAGTGGACCCGGCATCAAGCAGACCTCCCCCGGCATCGCACGGCGTCACGGGCGGCAATGTCGCCCCGGAATTTTCCATGGTGGATTTAGCAGAAATTGTGCCGCAACCGTCAGCCCTGCCGGCGACGGCATGGCCGGGAACCGCGCCGCCGCCCACCATGTCACGTCCAGTCCGTGGCCGGGACCTCATTCGGCTCGATCTCGTGCTCGGGCAGCTCCCGGCGGCTGATGCGCTTGCGGAAGACCCAGTAGCTCCAGATCTGGTAGATCAGCACGACCGGCACGATGCAGGCGGCGAAGATCGTCATGAGCCTCAGCGTGTGCGGCGAACTGGACGCGTTGACCATGGTGATCGGATTGTTCATATCGGCCGAGACGAGGCCGAGCGTGCCGTACATCTTGGTGAAGATCATCACGAGGAGGGCGACGATCGTCGCCCCGGTGAAGATGAACGCCCAGCCGTTGCGCTCGGCCCGCTGGGCCAGGACCGCCACCGTCAGGGCAACGACCGAGCAGATGCCGGCGGCCCGCATCAGGGCGCCGGCCGGGGCGCCGAGGTAGGGGTTCTCACCGGCGCCGTAGACGGTGCAGGCGACGACCACGAAGACGGCCAGGACGGCCACGGTGACCGGGCCGAGGCTCTTGAGCACCGTCATGGAGCGTTCGCGCACCTCGCCGTAGGTCTTGAGGGCCAGGAAGACCGCGCCGTGGGTGCAGAACAGCAGGACGAACAGCACGCCGCCGAGCAGGCCGAACGGGTTGAACAGGCTCCAGAACCCGCCGGTGAACAGGTTCGGGTTGCCGAAGGCGGCAGTGGCGTCGGGGGCGACCGGCAGGCCGCGGACGAAGTTCGCGAAGCCGACGCCGAGCACCAGCGAGACGATCAGCGAACCGGCGCAGGCGCAGACGTCGAAGGTGTTGCGCCAGCGGTCGTCGGGCATCTTGGCGCGGTACTCGAAGGAGACGCCGCGCGCGATGAGCCCGACGAGGATGAGGAACAGCGGCAGGTAGAGGGCGCTGAACAGCGTCGAGTACCAGCCGGGGAAGGCCGCGAACATGCCGCCGCCGGCGGTCAGCAGCCAGACCTCGTTGCCGTCCCAGACCGGGCCGATGGTGTTGATCATGACGCGGCGCTGCCTCGGGTCCCTGCCCAGTACCGGGTACAGCACGGCGACGCCGAAGTCGAAGCCCTCGAGGAAGAAGAAACCGGTCCACAGGAGGCCGATCAGGCAGAACCAGAGGATCTGCAGCGGGCTCGCGCCGAGCGCGGTCTGCAGGGGAGCCATGGCGATCGTCAGCATGGGTCGGTCACCTCTCAGTACGCGAAGGACATCGGTCGGTCGGCGCCGCTCGTGACGGGGGCGACCAGTGCGGGCAGTCCCTCGCGGATCGTCCTGATGAACAGCTTCAGCACGACCACGGCCACGGCCGCGTAGATCAACGTGTAGAGGATCATCGTGAAGAGCAGATCGCCGGCCCCGTTGCCCGGCGAGACGCCGGCCGCAGTGGGCAGGACGCCGTAGACGAGCCACGGCTGGCGGCCCATCTCGGTGAAGATCCAGCCGAAGGAGTTGGCGAGCAGCGGCAGGAACGGCAGGCACACCATGACGACGGTGAAGAAGCCCCCGCCCTTGGGCACGCGGCCCCTGCGGGTGAGCCACAGCATGACGACGCCGATGAGAATGGCCAGGACGCCGAGCCCGATCATGAGGCGGAAGCCGTAGAAGCTCACCATGACGTCCGGCACGGGGTCGACGGGCATGTCCCTCAGCTCGGAGGCGAAGGCCTCCTGCAGCTGGTCGGCCTCGCCGTCGCCGTTCCGATAGCCCTCGTCCAGGTACTGCTGGCGCAGGTCCTGGATGCCCTGGACGGTGGCGTTCGGGTCGTGCCGGGCGAGGATCGACAGGACATAGGGCACCTCGATGCTGAGAGCCTTGTGATAGGTGACGTCGTTGCCGGTGCCCTCGGTGGTGATGATGGCGACGACGGAGAACGGCGCCCCGTCCTCGGTCTCGATGAGGCCCTCGGACGCCGCCAGCTTCATGGGCTGGTACCGGGTCTCGACCTGGGCCTGGAGGTCGCCGGAGACGAGGGTGGCGATGCCGGCGAACAGCAGCACCCAGGCGCCCAGGCGGGCGGACCTGCGCCAGACGCCGGTGTCGGGCTCGACGCCCGCCTCGTCCTGGGCCCTGCGGCGCCTGGCCGCCATCCACCAGCCGCTCACCCCGAGCAGCAGGGCGCCGGCGACCATGAGCGAGGCACCGATCTGGTGCGGGAAGGTGGCGAGGAAGAACGGGTTGGTGAGCACGTCGGTGAAGCTCGACAGCTCGGCGCGGCCCGTGGCCTCGTTGTAGACGGCGCCGACCGGGTTCTGCATCCAGCAGTTCGCCGACAGGATGAAGGCGGCCGACGCGGTGGTGCCGACGGCGACCAGGTAGATGCAGGCGAGGTGCAGGGCCCTGGGCAGACGGTTCCAGCCGAAGATCCACAATCCGATGAAAGTCGACTCCATGAAGAAGGCGATGAGCGCCTCGAGCGCCAGCGGGGCGCCGAAGATGTCGCCGACGAACCGGGAGTACTCCGACCAGTTCATGCCGAACTGGAACTCCTGCACGATGCCGGTGACGACGCCGGCGGCGAAGTTGATGAGCATGAGTCTGGCGAAGAACTTCACCAGGCGCAGCCACTGATCGTCCCTGGTGCGCATCCAGGCCGTCTGCATGCCGGCCATGAGCCAGGTGATGCCGATGGTGATGGGCACGAAGAAGAAGTGGTAGACGGTGGTGATGCCGAACTGCCACCGCGAGAGAACTTCAGCATCCATGTGCGGCAGGCTAAGGCCCTGCGACACCCTGCCGCAAAAATCAGGGCGCAGTCTGTTCGCGCCCGGCTGACAGGACTGCGCCCCAAGCCCCCGACAGCCGTTCAGTCATGACTGAGACCTTGCGGAACAACGGGGAAACGCCTTGTGGAACCGATTCCCCCGAGATGGTTCACCCTATGCGAACACGGCGTCCAACAGGCCGGGGGAACCCTTAGGGGTGCTACGACCGCAGGACCAGAGGAGCATCATCGGGGTCGACCAGGCCGATGGGCCAGGGGTAGTTCCCGGCACGGGCGCAGGCCCCCGCCCAGGGCGGCGGGCCGTCGAGCCCGGCGGCGATGTCCTGGTAGACGCCGAACAGCTCCGCGGCGGCCCGCGCATCGCCCAGGGCGGAGTGCGCGTGGTGCAGCCCGATACCGGCGGCCCGGCAGCAGTCGGCGAGCTTGAACGTGGGCGGACGGGGGCTCAGCAGTTGCCGGCCCAGGCGCATCGTGCAGGCCCAGGGCACCCGTCCGGGCGGCAGCCCGACGCCAACACGACGCAGCTCCGCGTCGAGGAACGCCACGTCGAAGGACGCGTTGTGGGCGACGACGAGCCGGCCGCGCAACTGGTCGACGAGGCGCCCGGCGATCTGCCCCATGGTGGGCGCGCCGGCGACGTCGTGCTCGGTGATGCGGTGCACGGCGGTCGCCCCGACGCTGCGACCCGGCTGGACGAGCGTGCTCCACTCCCCCTGCCGGTGGCCGGCCCCGTCCAGCAGCACGATGCCTATCTCGACGACCCGGTCGCCCCCCTTCGGGGAGAAACCGGTCGTCTCGAGGTCGAGCACTGCGTATCCGAGCATGCGACGATTCTCGCACCCGACGGCGCCGGTTCCCCGTCCGTTCCGGGCCGGAGGACCAGGGCCCGACCGGCTGTGCGGGCAGGGCCGGGCGAAGGGGATGCGCGATGTGGACACCTCGCCCGAACCGGCCTGTTCTCCTAGAATGAACACCCCCCAGGAGAGGACCGAACGTCATGAACACACCTCAGCAACCAGGCCCGGAGGATGCCGGGCAGAACAGCGGCTGGGCGAATCAGCCGGCCCAGCCGGGCAGCGGCTGGCAGCAGGGCGGTGATGCCCGGCCCCAGGGCCCGGCGAACGATCAGAGCACTCAGAGCACCCAGGGCCCCCAGACCACCGGTTGGCAGCAGGCCCAGCCCCACGGACAGCCCGCTCAGGCCCAGCAGCCCTACGGGCAGCCCGTTGCACCGCAGCAGCCGGCCCAGTTCACCGCCCATGCGGCGCAGAACCCCGCTCAGCCGAATCCGGCGCCGCCCCGGCCCAGCGGGCCCGATGCCTTCCCCGGCCAGCCCGGCTCGTTCCCCGGGCAGAACAACGCCTTCCCCGGTCAGGCGGGAGCGGCCTGGGCCGGCGCCGGCAATGCGTTCCCCGGCGGCCCCGCCGGCAACGCGACGGGTTCCTCGACCAGGCCGAAGTCCGCGAAATGGATCCCGATCCTCATCGGCGCGATCCTCCTGGTGCTCATCATCGTCACCGTGCTCATCGTCCGCGGCGGCTCCGCCGAGGACAGGGCCAGGGAAGCCGTTCAGGACTACCTGACCGCCATCTCGCAGAGCGATGCCGACAAGGCGAGGGGCTACCTGCCCAGCAGTCTCGACGACGACTCGCTGCTCACCGACGCCGTGCTGAAGGACTCCAACTCGCGCGCCCCGATCTCCGACATCGCGGTCGGCAACGCCGCCCAGAGCAGCACCAGCGACGGGTACAACGTACCCGTCAGCTACACGATCGGCGGCGAGTCGGTGTCGACCACCGTCGAAGTCCACATCTACTCCGGCAACGACGCGAGCATCTACAGCTACACGTACCTGTCGCTGAGCGCGATCAGCGGCATCGACGTCAAGGTCAACGGCGTCACCCCGAACAGCAGCACGCCTTACGTCTTCCCCGGCAACTACGACGTCACCATCGACAACCAGTACCTGACGGTCACCGGCGGGGAGATCAAGTCCTACGACCCCGGTGACTACAGCGCCGACTCCGACCTCGACCTGGCCGTCTCCGACGCCGGCATTCAGATGTTCCGCGAGAAGGTCGTCGCGGAGGCCCAGGCCTGCCTGGCCTCCACCAAGATCGACCCCGGCTGCGGCGCGAAGCTGCCCGATCACCTGGCCAGCGGCGAGCAGATCAGGGAGGACTCGGTCCACCGTTCCCAGGACACCGAGAACGCGGCCAAGCTGCGTTCGGTGACCCCCGAGCCCGGCATCACGACGCCGACCGTCATCTCCGCCCACTACTACGACCTCGGCAACATGGACGTCACCGCCACCTGCGGCAAGGACGGCAACTGGGCCGAGTACGAGCTGTACGGCTCGGCCTCCGGCCTGCATTTCGGCTCCCCGGCCATCGACCTGACCGATCCCGATCTGAAGGTCGTCTGGGACACCTGATCCCACCCGTCGGGCGTGTTGATGATGATCAGCGTGAACGAGGCCCTCTCGCGCGCGGCCGGTCTGGCCCGCGGCGGTAGACGCCTGCTGGGCATCGTCGGCGAGCCCGGTTCGGGGAAGTCGACGCTGGCCGCCTCGCTCCAGGGCTCCTTGGGCGGGGCGGCCGTCGTCGTCCCGATGGACGGCTTCCACCTGTCGCAGGCGCAGCTGGAACGGCTGGGCCGGGCGGAGCGCAAGGGCGCGCCCGACACGATGGACGCCTGGGGCCTGTTGGCCCTGGTGAGGCGCCTGAGGGCGGCGGACGAACCGGTCGTCTGGGCTCCCGAATACCGCCGTGACCTGCACAACGGCATTACCGGGGCGATCGGGGTGCCGGCCTCCGTGGCGCTGGTGATTCTCGAGGGCAACTACCTCCTGCTCGACGCCGAGCCCTGGGTGCACGTCCGCGAGTACCTGGACGAGAGCTGGTTCCTGTCGCTCGACCCCGCCGTCCGGATGGAGCGCCTGGTGGCCCGCCACATCGGCACCGGCAAGTCGCCGGACGCGGCGCTGGCCTGGTCGAACGGCCCCGACGAGGAGAATGCGGCCCTGATCAGGGGGACCGCGGGCAACGCCGACGTGATCGTGGCAGGGCGCTGAGCCCGGGACGGACCCGCATCGGCGGGTCCCGGCCGCCCCGCCTAGGCTGAACCCCATGACGACTCCCGCGAAACCTGAAGTCACCCTGCCCCCCGCCGTCCCCACCAGCCTGATGATCGAGGACCTCGTCGAGGGCGACGGGGCCGAGGCCACGCCCGGCTCGCTCGTCGACGTGCACTACGTGGGTGTCGCGCTCAGCACCGGCAGCGAGTTCGACTCGAGCTACGGACGCAGCGAGCCGTTGACCTTCCAGCTCGGCGCCGGTCAGGTCATCACCGGCTGGGACAAGGGTGTTCAGGGCATGAAGGTGGGCGGGCGCCGTCAGCTGACCATTCCTGCGCACATGGGTTACGGCGCTCGCGGCGCCGCCGGCGTGATCGCCCCGAACGAGACCCTCGTCTTCGTCTGCGACCTCGTGGGCGTCCACTGAAGGGCGCCGACCCGGGAGATGACCGGGGCGACGGCGGGCCCGGTGCGTCCGACGTCGCCGAGCCCGCCTCACCGCCCGGCTGCCCGGGACCCAGGCAACCCCCAGCCCATCCCGGTCGGGCGGCGTTCCGCGCGTCGCGCGGATCCTGATCCCCCTCTCGGTCCACAGAGGCGGGGAATCGCGCCCCGTGAACGGGCCGGAGTCCTCCGCCTCGTTCACGGGAAGCGATGGTGGCTCGCGAACACGAGGGTCCGCTTTGCAATTCCAGTGGGGTTCCTGTGAGGCAGTGACCCCCTCGGTCCTGCCCTCAACGGCGCCGCAGCCGGGTGACAGTGGCACCGCCGCCCCCCGGCGGCGATCCCGGAAGCCGCCAGGCGGGGACGAAGGGGGCGGCGAGGAGCCGGAACCAGTTCTCGACGTGCTCCGCGGCATCGAGCGGGGGCACCGCAACCGCGCCGAAGAGACGATGCGCTGTCTCGTCGGGGCCGGTCAGGGCATTGACCCAGCCCTCCCACTCGTCATCATCGATCGCAGCACCCTGCGGGGCGGACATCACTCCCCCGAGCGTGAAGACGTCGTGCACGACGAGGATCTCGGCCAGCGAGCGCGCCAGCGGCTCGTCCCGGCCGACCCCCGCCCGGACCAGCCGGTACTGCAGGTCCCGGATGATCCCGCGCAGCTGGAAGACGAACTCGTAGTCGTACCGCGTCAGCCACAGGGGCGGCAGGACACCGCCGAGGTGGCTCTCCTCCAGCTCGCCCAGATGCGCGCCACGGGGCATCACGGCGAGCTTCTCCAGGTCCTCGGCGAGGAAGAGGTCGTAGAGATGGGCGCCCAGGGCGAAGCAGCGCGCCGCGTTCTCGCCGAGGGTGGCGGCGAGCAGCGGCGAATAGCCCTCCGGGAGGGCGGACGGGATGTCGCCCCACTCGGGCATGCCGAGCACACCGGTGTCCTGGCGCACCGGGCTCCCCAGGAGCTCCGGGTTGTCCATGACCCGACGGACGATGTCCTCGACCCCGCCGCCGAGGAGCCCGGACCATACGACAGGCGGCTCCCACTGCAGAGCCTCCCACACCCTGAGTTGCTTGTCACTGCGAACCCGGGTGCGCCCGCTCTCGTAGTTGCGCCAGGTCTGCTCGGAGACCCCGGCGCGCCCGGAGATCTCCGGCATCGACAGGCCGAGCTCCTCGCGCCTGGCACGCATCGCCTCGGCGATGTCCGGGTCATCCGGCTCGTGATGTTCGGGCGTGGTGTTCTTACGGCTCATGCTCGTGCTCCTAGGCTGCCGGGTCCAGGGATGCATCCACGTTTCGGTCATCGGCCGTCGGTGATCATCCGGTCGGAAGACCCGCGCCCACCGTATCCGAGTTCGCCCCGGATGACGATGCGGGCGTCCTCAGGGGTCTCGGGGACATCACCCGGGCTCCCCAGGGACAGAACCCGGGGGCGCAGAAGGCGCCGGGGCCCATACGATCCCTGACGGCCCCCTCGGCATGGACTCGGAGGGGCGCGGAGGATCCGCCCTCCGGTATCTTCCCCGGGTCCTGGCCGGGAACGACGTCGGCCCGACCGGCAGGGGCCCCTCCGTTCACCGTCTCAGCAGTTCGACCGCCTGCCCGCCCGTCCAGCTGTACTCGGTCATCTCGATGGCGCGCGAAGGGGTCAGTTCTTCGCCCCACCCGATGCCCGCGCAGGAGACGGCGATGGCGATGCAGGCGTCCTGCAGGCCGGGCACCAGCCACTCGGGCTCGGCCCGCTCGTCGACCAGCTCGTCGAACTCGTGGCGGTCGCCGGCGATGGCGGCGCGCACGACGAGCATGCCGTAGGCCCGGGCGGCGGCCTCGGCCCGCTCCTCGGATTCCCGCACCAGGCGCCGGCCCAGGGCCACGGCCACCAGCTGGGGCAGCTGCTCGGGCGCCAGTCCGGCGCCCTGCTCGGCCAGCCAGTCGGGCACGAGCACCGGCTCGCCCGAATCGACGGCCGCGCGCATGCGCCGGCCCAGATCGGTGAGCATGCTGCAGGCCAGCGTCAGGGCGCCCACGAACTGGCAGACGAAGGTGACGCCGTACGTCAGCCAGTCGCTCTCGTTCGAGTCGCCGATGCCCGCGCCGGCCTCGACGGCCCTCGCATCGGCCAGCAGCACGCTCTTGCTGAGCCGCCAGGCCTCGTCCCAGGCGATCGTCACGGAGTAGGGCTGGTAGTGGATCTCGCCCTTCCCGTCCGGGGCCGGCGCGGGCACGGGCTCGGCGTCCGGGTCGCCCCACCAGCTGCCCGTGATCGGGTAGGTGATCCTCTTGTCGCTGCTCATGCTCATCGGCCGGCCCTTCACGTGTCGGAGCTGTCGGGGGTGCGGACGCCGGCCGCCCGGCGGAGGCGGCCGCGCTGCGCCGAGACTACCGGGCGCCGGCGGGCAGGCCCCGGCGGGCCCTCCCGTTGCGCACGCCCCGGCGCGCGGGCCGTCTCAGCGCGTGGGCCGGAAGCCGCGCAGACGCAGACTGTTCGTCACCACGAAGACCGAGCTGAAGGCCATGGCGGCTCCGGCGATCATCGGGTTGAGCAGGCCGAATGCGGCGATCGGGATTGCGCAGACGTTGTAGAAGAAGGCCCAGAACAGGTTGCCGCGGATCGTGCGCAGCGTGGAGCGCGACAGGGCGACGGCGTCGACGGCCAGCATGAGGTCGTGGCGCATGAGCGTCAGGTCGCCGGCGGCGATGGCCGCGTCGGTGCCCGTGCCCATGGCGATGCCGAGGTCGGCGGCGGCCAGGGCGGCGGCGTCGTTCACGCCGTCGCCGACCATGGCGACGCGATGGCCCTCGCCGCGCAGTCCGTCGACGACCGACAGCTTCTGCTCGGGCAGCACCTGGGCGTGCACCTCGTCGATCCCCACCCGGGCGGCCACGAAGTTCGCGGCGCGCTCGTTGTCGCCGGTCAGCATGACCGTGCGCAGGCCCAGCTCGTGGAAGCGCTCGACGGCCGACTCCGAGTTGGCGGCGAGCTCGTCCGAGACGGCGATGACGCCGCGCACCGCGTGCGCCCAGGCCACGAAGACGACCGTCGCGCCCTGGCCCGATGCGGTCTCGGCCGCGTCGGCGAGCCGGGAGGGGATCCTCATGCCCCGGTCGGCCATGAGGGCGGCATTGCCGGCCAAGCCCTCCCGCCCGTCGAGGAGCGCCCGCACTCCCCGGCCGGGAACGACCCGGAAGTCGCTCGCCTCGGGCACCCGGCCCTGCTCGGACGCCTTGGCGACGAGGGCCTCGGCGATCGGGTGCTCGGAGCCGGCCTCGAGGGCGGCGGCGTTGGCGAGCACGGCATCGCCGCTCTCGTCGGCGGCGGGCACGACCCGCTGGACCGACATCTCGCCGGTGGTGATGGTGCCGGTCTTGTCCATCACGACCGTGTCGATCGCTCTGGCCCGCTCCAGGACCTCGGGGCCGCGGATGACGACGCCGAGCTGGGCGCCGCGACCGGTTCCGGCCAGCAGCGCCGTCGGGGTGGCCAGGCCGAGCGCGCAGGGACAGCTGATGATGAGCACCGAGACGCCGGCGGTGATGGCGAAACCGGCGCCCGCACCGGCGGCGAGCCACGCGCCGAAGGCGGCGAGGGCCAGGGCGATGACGATCGGCACGAAGACGGCGGCGATCCTGTCGGCCAGGCGCTGGGCGTTGGACTTGCCCGTCTGGGCCTGTTCGACGAGGTGGGCCATCTGGGACAGCTGCGTGTCGGCGCCCACGGCGGTGGCCCGTACGACGAGCCGACCGTTCGTGTTGAGCGTGGCGCCGACGACGTGGTCGCCGGGTCCGACCTCGACCGGGACGGACTCGCCGGTGATGACATGAGCGTCGATGGCCGAGTTGCCCTCGACGACGTCGCCGTCGGAGGCGACCTTCTCGCCGGGGCGGACGACGAAGCGCTGGCCCACCTGCAGGGCCTCGATCGGCTTGGTGGTCTCGGTGCCGTCCTCGTCCAGGATGTGGACGAGCTTGGCGCCCATCTTGAGCAGCTCGCGCAGGGCCGAGCCGGCCTCGGAGCGCGAGCGGGCCTCGATCCAGCGGCCCAGGAGGATGAAGGTGATGGTGCCGCAGGCGGCCTCGAAGTAGACGGCGTCGAGCGAGTCGGCGCGCATCAGGTGGAGGCTGAACGGGTGCTTCATGCCGATCGTCCCGGCGCTGCCGAGGACCAGGCAGTAGACGCTCCACAGGTAGGCGGCCAGCGTGCCGACGGAGATGAGCGTGTCCATGGTGAAGGCGCCGTGCCTGAGATTGACCCATGCGGAGCGGTGGAAGCCCCAGCCGCCCCAGAACAGCACCGGGGTGGTGAGCACGAGGGCGGCCCACTGCCAGCCCGGGAACTGCAGCGGCGTGATCATCGAGACGAGCATGACCGGTACGGCGATGCAGGCCGAGAAGACGAACCGGCGTTCGATCCCCCGGGCGTGCGCCCGGGCCACGGCCTCGGCGTCCTGGTTCGGATCGGGCAGGCTGGCGTCGTAGCCGGCGGCCCGCACGACGTCGATGAGCGAAGCGCTCGTCGTGCCGTGGGGGGCCAGCACGTGCGCCCTGTTGGTCGCGTAGTTCACCGCGGCCTGGACGCCGTCGACCCTGTTGAGCTTCTTCTGGATGCGCGTCGCGCAGGACGCGCAGGTCATGCCCTGCACGTCGAGGTCGATGCTCGTGAGCCCGGGGGACGCGGAGCGGTCCGCGTCGGAACCCGGCTTCGTGCGTACGGTGTTGGTCATGTCGACGCCTTCCGCACCCGACGATGAGCGGGTGCTCGATGGTTCCGGGAGTGGCGGGACGGCGCGCAGCACCCCCGCCCCGGCGGCCGGGGTGGCCGCGCCGGAGGACGTGGACGCCCTCCGGCGCCCGCGCGCGGCTGACGCCCGATGGCCGGATCACGG
>NZ_CAUTOU010000060.1:0-13404 GCF_963539965.1 uncultured Propionibacterium sp. | reverse complement strand
GGTGCCGTGGACGCGGCGGGGGGCTCGCCGAGCCCCGCGTCCCCGCTCCGCGCGCCCTCGGGGGCCGGCGCGGCATCCCCGCCCCCGGCGGGCTCGGAGCCGTCGTCGATGACGACGATGGGCGTCCCCACGTCGACGGTGGCGCCCTCGGCGACGAGGATCCTCGCGACCGTCCCCGCGAACGGCGAGGGCAGTTCGACGACGGACTTGGCCGTCTCGATGGACAGCAGCGCGTCGTTGACGTCGACCTCGTCGCCGACCTCGACGTGCCATTCGACGACTTCGGCCTCGGTGAGGCCCTCCCCCGCGTCGGGCATGGAATATGTGGGCACAGTGACTCCTCGGTGCGATCAGTAGGCGAAGGACTTGTCGACGGCGTCCAGGACGCGCTCGGCGTCGGGCAGGTAGTCGCGCTCGACCCGGGCCGGCGGGTAGTGGGTGTCCCAGGAGGCCACGCGCAGCACCGGGGCGTCCAGGGCCCCCCACATCTCCTCGTCCAGGCGGGCGGCGATCTCCGCACCGGGGCCGAGCGTGCGGCGGGCCTCGTGGACGACGATCACCCGGCGGGTGCGTCCGGCGCTGGCCCGTATGGCGGCCATGTCGAGCGGGGCCAGGGCGCGCAGGTCGAGGACCTCCAGGTCGCGGCCCTCGCGGGCGGCCGACTGAGCGGCGTCCAGACAGGTGCGGACCATCGGCCCGTAAGTGAGCAGCGTGGCGTCGCGACCGGGCCGGACGACCCTGGCCGAGGCCATCGGCAGGTCGGGCGCGGACTCGTCGACCTCGCCCTTGGCGTAGTAGCGGGCCTTCGGCTCGAAGAGGATCACCGGGTCCGGGCAGGCGATCGCCTGGCGCAACAGCCAGTGGGCGTCCTGCGGCGAGGCGCAGGTGAGCACGTGCAGGCCGGGCGTGTGCACGAAGTAGGACTCGGGCGACTCCGAGTGGTGCTCGGCCGCACCGATGCCACCGCCGAAGGGGATGCGCACGACCACCGGCAGGGACTGCCGCCCGTGGGTGCGCGAGCGGTAGCGAGCGAGCTGGTTGACGATCTGGTCGAACGCGGGGAAGACGAAGCCGTCGAACTGGATCTCGGCGACGGGCCGCAGCCCGTGCAGGGCCAGGCCGATGGCGGTGCCGACGATGCCCGACTCCGCGAGGGGGGTGTCGATCACCCGTTCGGCGCCGAACTCGTCGAGGAGCCCCTCGGTGATGCGGAAGACCCCGCCGAGGGTGCCGACGTCCTCCCCCAGGACGAGCACCCTGGGATCGTCGGCCATGGCGGCGTGCAGGCCCCTGTTGAGAGCCTTCGCGATGGTGAGCCGGCTCATGCCCCGACCTCCTCCGCCGGGACGGTGGACAGCCAGTCGAGGCAGTCGGCGCGCTCGGCGGCCAGGTAGTCGCCGGGTTCGGCGAGCAGATCGTCGAAGACCTTCTCGATCGGGGTGTCCTCGAGCTCGCGGCAGGTCCGGCGCACGTCCGAGCCGAAGTCGTCGAGCTCGGCGTCCAGGGCCTCGAGCCAGGCCTGGTCGATCAGTCCCCTGCCGAGCAGATGGGCCTGCAGCCGTTCGATCGGGTCCCGTCCGGCCCACTCCCGCGTGGCCTCGTCGCTGCGGTACCTGCTCGGATCATCGCTGGTGGTGTGCGCGCCCATGCGGTAGGTGAGCGCCTCGACCAGCACGGGCGAGGCGGTGCGGGCCCGGGCTAGGGCCCAGTCCATCACCGCGGCGGTGGCGAGCGGGTCGTTGCCGTCGACGCGGATCCCCGGGATGCCGAAGCCGTGGGCCCGCTGGTAGAGCGGGATGGGCGTCTGACGGGTGACCGGCTCGCTGATGGCCCACTGGTTGTTGACGCAGCAGAACACGACCGGGGCGCCCTGGGCCGCGGCGAAGACGAGGGCCTCGTTGACGTCGCCCTGGCTGGAGGCGCCGTCCCCGTAGATGGTGAGGGCCGCGTGCGGCCGGCCGTCCGGGTCCAGGGCGGCGCCCATCGCATAGCCCACCGCGTGCAGCGGGTGCGAACCGATGATGATCGAGTAGGGCGCCATGCGCGTCGCCCCGCTGTCCCAGCGCGACAGCCCCGAGCCGCGCCAGAGCGCGAGCATGTCGGCCGGGCTCACCCCCATGGCCAGCGCCAGGGACTGCTCCCGGTAGGTGGCGAACACCATGTCCTGAGGGCCCAGCGCGGCGGCGATCCCCGCCTGGTAGCCCTCCTGGCCGAGCAGCGGCGGCCACAGCCCGAGCTCGCCGTGGCGCTGCAGCGCGGCGCCCTCGATGTCGAGGCGGCGCCCGAACATCATGCGACGCAGCATCGTCACCAGCTCGGTGTCGCCGCCCCGCCAGCCGAACCGGGCGTCCTCGACACGGACACCCTCCGGCGTGAGCAACTGCACCGGCCGCGTCGGATCCTCGGCACCCATCGAAGTCCTTCCCCACAACAAAACTTACTCTCTGGTAACCTACCGGATCGTAGACTCCGGGATCAACCATCCCCCCGCCGACCCGACCACGAGTGAGACGATCACCCAGCTCGACGCCCAAGACGCACAGGACTATGCTGCGTGCGAGTCGATCGCGCCCATGAGCAATGGGCGCCAGGGAACTCCGGTGAAAATCCGGGACTGGCGCGCAGCGGTGAAGGTGACGGGGCCGGCACAAAGAACCCACTGGGGAGACCCGGGAAGGGGCCGGCCTCGGACGATCCGAGTCCGAAGACCTGTCGGCTCACCTGTCCGTCAGGCGTTTCGCGCTCACAGACGCCCCAGATGAAAGCCGACGCCCCGTTGACCCCCGCTCAGTCCTCCGACCCTCACCGGACACCCCCTGCCACGACCAGCAAGAACACGCACCGGGCCACGACCCGGGCCGGGCGCGGCGCACGCATCAACCTGACCCCGGTCGTCATCGGGCTGGTTCTCGCCATCGCGGTGAGCATCGTGCTGTCGCTGGCCTTCGGCTCCGAACGCATCCCACTCGCCGAGGTCTGGGACGTCGTGCGCGGCCGTCTGGCCGGTGACCCGGCCGGTTCCCCGTTCGCAACGATCGTCTGGCAGCTGCGCATGCCGCGCGCCCTGCTGGCAGTGCTCGTCGGAGCGGGCCTGTCGATCGGCGGCGCCGGCATGCAGACGCTCGTGCGCAATCCGCTGGCCGAGCCCTATCTGCTGGGCATCTCCTCGGGCGCCTCGGTCGGCGCCACCGCAGTGCTCGTCTTCGGCGTGCTGGCGCGGTTCGGCGTCTACTCGCTGTCGGCAGGCGCCCTGCTCGGCGCGCTGGGCGCGGCGCTGGCGGTGTTCGGCGTCTCGCAGGCCCAGGGCGGCCTGACGCCGCTGCGCATGGTGCTGTCGGGCGTCGTCCTGTCGTCGGCCTTCTCGGCGGTCGCCTCGTTCATGGTCTTCCTCTCGGACGACAATCACGCGGCGGCATCGGTCATGTTCTGGATGCTCGGCTCGGTGGCCGGCGCCAGCTGGGCCAAGCTCCTGCTGCCGCTGCTCGCGGTCGTGGGCATCGGCGGCGCCATGCTGGCCGTCAGCGGCTGGCTGGACGCCCTGGCGGCCGGCCCCGAGACGGCTGCGGCCCTCGGCGTGCGGGTCCGGGCGATGCGCACCGGCCTGTTCGTCGGGCTGGGCGCGCTCATCGGCTGCCTGGTGGCGGTCAGCGGCGGCATCGGATTCGTCGGCCTCATCGTGCCGCACGCCTCCCGCATGCTGGTCGGCTCGCTGCACCGGCGCATGCTGCCGATCGCGGCGCTGACCGGTTCGCTGTTCCTGCTGTGGGTCGACGTCGTCTCGCGCGTCGTCGTCCGGCCGCAGGAGATCCCGATCGGCGTCGTCACCGGCGTGATCGGCGCGCCGGTCTTCCTGCTCCTCATGGGCCGGCGCCGGTACGCGTTCGGGAGCCGTGACGCATGAGCAGGGGCGCCAGCCGCGGTCACGGCACCGGCCGGGCCCCCGAGATCCGCCTGGAGGCCGTCGCAGCCCAGGTCCAGCACCATGTGGTCGTCCGCGACGTCGGCCTCACCATTCCGGGCGGCACGAAGCTGGCGCTGGTCGGCACCAACGGCGCCGGCAAGTCGACGCTGCTGCGCGCCATCGCCGGCATCACCGAACCGGCCGCCGGCCGCGTCCTGCTCGACGGCAACCCGGTGCACGCCATGAAACCGCGGGAGCGGGCCCGTCTCATCTCGTTCGTCTCCCAGGAGGAGACCCCGCCGGACGATCTGCGCCTGGGCGAGATGGTCGCCCTCGGCCGCATCCCGTACCGCAGTCCGTGGTCGATGAACGGGCGCGGCGAGATGCGCATAGTCCGCGAATCGCTGGGCGCGCTCGGTCTGGGCGACCGTCTGGAGACGCCCTGCACGAATCTGTCCGGCGGCGAGCGGCGCCGCGCCATGATCGCCCGCGGCCTGGCCCAGCGCTGCCCCGTCCTCGTGCTCGACGAGCCCACGAACCACCTCGACATCGCCTGGCAGCTGCGCCTGCTCGACCTGCTCGCGGCCCAGCCCGCAACGGTCATCGCCGCCATCCACGACATCGACACCGTGCTGCGCCACTTCGACCTGGTGGCCGTCCTCCACGGCGGGCTCATGCGGGCCTTCGGCGAACCCGCAGCGGTGCTCGGCACCGGGCTCATGGGCGAGGCGTTCGCCGTCGAGGCCCTGCAGATCCCCCATCCGCGAACTCATCAACCCCATCTGCTCATCAGCAGGGGAAAGGACAATCGATGAAGATCCCCCGTACCGCGCCCGCAGGGCTGCTCGCCCTCGCGCTCGTCGCCACCGGCTGCGCCTCGAGCACGTCGTCCGGCTCGTCCGGCTCGTCGGCGGCGGGAAGCATCCAGCTCACCAACTGCGGCGAGACGAAGGAGTACCCGAGCCCGACGACCAGGCTGTTCGTCAACGACGGGAACATCATCTCGATCGCCCTGGCCGCGGGTGCCGCGGACGACATCGTCGCCGTCTCCAGCATGCAGCGCGACCGCGACGTGCTGGCCCTCAAGTACGGCGCCGAGACGGTCGACGGCCTCAACCAGGTGGCCGACAAGTACCCGACGATGGAGAACATCGTCGCCGCCCAGCCGCAGGTCGTCTTCGCCGGCTGGGGCTACGGCTTCAGCGAGGAGAGGAACCTGACCCCCGACGGCCTCGCCCAGCAGGGCATCGGGACCTATCTGCTGTCGGAGACCTGCCGCCAGCCCGACGGCAACCGCGGCACCATGGACCCCTGGGACGCGCTGACCACCGACATCACCAATGTGGGCGCGATGACGGGCGACGACTCCGCCGCCGGGCAGGTCGTCGAGGACATCAACACCCGGCGCAAGGCCCTCGAGGGGGCCATGCAGGCCACCGACAGGCCCACCGCCTTCCTGTTCGACTCCGGCTCGGACACGATCTTCTCGTCCGGCTCCTTCGGGGCCCCGCAGGCCATGATGGAGTCGGCCGGCGTCGCCAACGCCCTGTCGGACGTGCAGGACACCTGGACCTCGGTCAGCTGGGAGCGCCTGGCCGCCGCCGACCCCGACATCGTCTACTTCGTCGACTACCCCGGCCAGTCCTACGACGAGAAGGTGACCGCGCTGAAGTCGAACGACGCGACGAAGGACCTGACCGCCGTCAAGGAGGGCCGCTTCGTCAACCTGCCCTACGCCATGTGGACCTCGGGCCCGCTGAACATCGACGGCGCCGAGTACATCCGCAAGTCGCTGGAGCACTACGGCCTGCAGCCCGCCTCGGACGTCCAGACGCACCTCGACCTGTCGAAGCTGGAGGACCTGCCCGGCAACGAGTGGATGAGGTAGTCCCCGCCCCTCCCCACGCAGCTGCAGGGCCCGCCCGCGGGCTGTGCACGGGGCTGAGCGCCACAGCCGCATGGGGAACGGGAGGGGCCCGGCAGGGGCCCACGCCTCAGTCGGCGGCTCCCGGACCGTCCGCGGCGGTGGGGGCCACCAGCTCCCCGGGGCTGACGACGCCCTCGACGGAGACCCTGTCGAGATAGGCCATGCCGTCGAAGGACAGCTCGCGGGCGTTCTCCGGATCGCCCTCGTCGCCGATCCTGCCGCCCGCCAGGCGGTCGACGATGATCGCGATCGCGCCGTCGCCGGTGACGTTGGTGGCGGTGCCGAAGGAGTCGAGGGCGATGTAGGTGGCGATCATGAGGGCCACCTGGGCGTCGTCGAAGCCCAGCATCGAGGACAGCAGACCGGTCGCAGCCATGATGGCGCCGCCCGGCACTCCGGGGGCGGCGACCATCGTGATGCCGAGCATGAAGACGAAGCCGACCCACTGGGCCGCCGAGACGTCGACGCCCTGGGTCAGGGCGATCGCGAAGGCGAAGGCGAAGATCTTCGAGGTGGAGCCGGCCAGGTGGATCGTCGCGCACAGCGGCACGGTGAAGGAGGCGACGGTGCCGGACACGCCGTTGCGCCTGGTCTGGCGCAGGGTGACGGGGATGGTCGCGGCCGAGGAGGAGGTGCCCAGGGCGGTGAGATAGGCCGGCAGCATCGTGACGAGCGCGGTCACCGGGTTCCGGCGCCCGACGGCGCCGGCCGCGCAGTACTGGACGCCGAGGATGACGACCTCGAGGAGGAGGACGACGATCACCACCCGGACGAGCGTGCGCATGATCTCCCAGGCCTCGCCGGTGTAGGTGAGGTTGAGGAATATGCCGAAGATGTGCAGCGGCAGCAGCGGGATGATGATGCGCTCGATGAGCTTGGTGATGATGGCGCGGAACTCGATGAAGCCCTTGCGCAGGACCCCGCGCGGGACCATGGCGAGACCGATGCCGATGACGAAGGAGAGGAGCAGGGCGGTCATGACCTCGACGACCGGGGGCATCTCGACGGTGAAGTAGCTCTCGAGGGCCGATCCCGGCTTCTCGACGTCGGCGAGACCCGATCCGGACAGGATCCTCGGGAAGGCGGTCGCGCACACGAGGTAGGTGAGGAAGCCGGAGAAGAGCGTCGAGGTGTAGGCCAGGGCCGCCGTGATGCCGAGCCACCGGCCGGCGCCGCGCCCCAGGTCGGCTATGGCCGGGGTGACCAGGCCGATGATGATGAGCGGGATCGAGAAGGTGAGGAACTGGCTGAACAGGCTGGAGAAGGTCGCGAAGACGCGGCCGATGCCGGCGGGCAGCAGATGGTGGCCGCCGATGCGCACCGAGCCCAGGACGAGGGCGAGGACGATGGCTGCGAGCACCCACACGAGGATGCCGCCCTTGGACAGGGCTCTGCGGAGCTTGGACATCAGGGACCTTTCGGCGGTGGTGGCGGGACGACTGCTCTTCGCAGGACAGGGTCTCATACGCGGGGGCGTGCGGCGAACAGGCGGTGGGGCATGACCGCGGCGATCACCGCGCGCCCCGGCGGGAGCAGGCGCCGCGCGCGAGAACCCGCCCGGGCGCCCCGGCGCCGGATGCGGCCGCCCGTGAAGGCCCGCCGGTCGGGGCCGAGTCAGGATTGGCAGCGGTCCATAGGATTGATCGCGTTCCCGTCCCGGTCGGCCCGACCCGCGATCCGCCGCCGTGCGCGGACGCACCCGATTCCTGGCAGCCGATCGCTCCGGACGGGCACCAGACCATGCCGGGTAGCCCCGAGACGGAGACCGAAGGAGAGTGAATGAGCGTTTCTGGCACCCGGGTCTCACGGCCCGGACGGATCCGCGACATCGTCGACACCTACCTGCGCCGCAGGCGGAGACTGCGGGAGCTCCAGACCAACGAGACCTTCGCCGCGGTCGCCCTCGCCCTGGCCACCCTCGCCGCCCTGGTGTGGGCCAACATCGGGGACAGCTATCACCGGTTCTGGCAGACCCCGGCATCAGTCGCGGCCGGCCCCTTCGCCGTCGAGCTCACCCTGCACGAATGGGTGGACGAGGGACTCATGGCGGCCTTCTTCTTCATGGTGGGACTCGACGTGCGCCGCGACCTCGCCCTGGGCGAGCTGCGCCTGCCCGGGCGCGCGCTCCTGCCCGTCTCCGCGGCCGTGGGCGGACTCGGCGTTCCCGCCATCGTCTACCTGCTCATCGCGGGCGATGGCGGTGGCGCCCACGCGTGGGGCTCGGTGATCTCCACCGACACCGCATTCGCCTTGGGCATGCTGGCGCTCATAGGCCCCAAGCGGGCGCCCCGGCTTCGGCTGTTCCTGCTGGCATTCGCCGTCATCGACGACATCGGGGCGCTGACGGTGATAGCCGTCTTCTACTCCGGGTCGCTGAACCTCATGGCCCTGGCCATCGCCGCGGGGGGCCTGTTCGCGGTGTGGGTCATGGCGAGACGAGGAGTCTGGCGGATGCCTCCCTACCTCCTGCTCGCCGTCATCATCTGGTACGCGGTCTACCGCTCGGGCGTGCACGCCACCCTCGCGGGCGTCCTCATCGCCCTGCTCATGCCGGTGTACGACGTGCGCAGCCAGGACGTGGACGCCGCCGGCGAGGTCGCCGCCCTGTACCAGCAGACGCCCGCACCGGGGACCTCCATGCTGCTGCGGGAGACGCTGAACTACTCCATGCCGCTCAACCAGCGCCTGGCCTTCATGCTGCCCCCATACGTCAACTACCTGGTGGTTCCGCTCTTCGCCCTGGCCAACGCCGGCGTCGCGCTCGACCGCGGCACCGTCGCCGCCGCCTTCTCCTCCCGAATCCTGTGGGCCGTCGTCGGCGGCCTCGTGGTCGGCAAGCTCGTCGGCGTCGTCCTCGGCGCAGGGCTCGTGCTGCGGCTGGTGCCCGCCTCACGCCTGCCCGGGCTGGACCGGCCCCGGATCCTCGGGCTCGGCGCCCTGTCCGGCATGGGATTCACCGTGTCGCTGCTCGTGGCCAACATCGCGCTCGACGACGAGACCATGCGGAACCAGGCGCGCCTTGGCGTCCTGGTGGCCTCCCTGGCGGCGTTATTGCTCGCCACGCTCGTCTTCCGGATCGCCGGCAGGCTGTCGCCGCTGCCGGACCCCGCGGGGCAGACGCTGCGTCGTCCGGTCGACCCCGACAACGAACTCGTCGCGGGCGATCCGAACGCCCCTCACGTGCTGGTCAACTACGCCGACATGAGCTACGAGGGCCGGTGGCGACTCATGGAGGCCTTGCGCGGCATTGCCGAGATGCGCGACTCCGGTCGGGTGCTCCTGGTCATGCGCCACAAGATATCCGGGCCCGAGAGCCTGCTGGCCGCGCTCGCGCTCGAGGCGGCCGCCGCGGACCACGAGCCGAGCCTGTGGGCCTTCCACGACGCCCTCGCCGAGCTGCGCGGCAGGGTCACCGCGCGCTCCATCACCCGCGCCGCCCGTGACTGCGGCATCGACGCCCGCGCCATGTGGGAGCGGATCGACAGCGGCGCGGACAAGAGGAAGGTGCTCGCCGATTCGATGGACGTCGAAGGGCTGACCGACGACGCCGGCCCGATCGTCTACATCGACGGCCGCCGCTTCGAGATGCTGCTCAATCGCTGGACCCTCTCCGAGGAGCTCGCTCGGCTCGACGAGACCGCCGGACGGGCCGACGGCTGACCGGTCGGCCGGAACCCGGCGCGTCCCGTCCGGTCCCGCCAGTGGCCTCGTCGCCCGTGCCCCGCAGGGCGGGGGATTCAGCCCTGCGGGCGCAGCAGCGGGAACAGGATGGTCTCGCGGATGCCGGCGCCGGTGAACAGCATGATGAGCCGGTCGACGCCCAGGCCGAGCCCGCCCATGGGCGGGCAGCCCTGCTCGAGGGCGGCCAGGAAGTCCTCGTCGAGCTGCATGGCCTCGGGGTCGCCGGCGGCCGCGGCGAGCGACTGGGCGGTGAGGATCTCGCGCTGGACGACCGGGTCGATGAGCTCGCTGAACCCGGTGCCGCGCTCCATGCCGGCGATGACGAGGTCCCAGGCCTCGATGCAGCCGGGCTTGGAGCGGTGGCGGCGGGCCAGCGGCTGGGCGATCTCGGGGTAGTCGCAGACGAAGGTCGGCGCCAGCAGGTCCTTCTCGACCAGCTCGGCGAACAGCTCGACGACCATCTTCTGGGCGCCCCAGCCCGCGTCGAAGCCCACGCCGGTGGCCTCGGCGATGCGCCGCAGCTCGTCCAGCGGGGTGGCCGGGTCGATCTCCTGGCCGAGCCTGGCCGACAGGCCCTCGTGGACGGGCAGCCAGGCCCATTCGCCGTCGAGGTCGACGACGCCGCGCCCGGTCTCGATCCGGTGGGTGCCGAGGGCGTCGGCGACGTCCATGACGACCGACCTGAGGGTGTCGGCGATCGTGAACTGGTCGCCCCAGCTCTGGTAGGCCTCGAGCATCGTGAACTCGGGGCTGTGCGAGGAGTCGACGCCCTCGTTGCGGAAGACGCGGCCGATCTCGTAGACGCGGTCGGCCCCGCCCACCATGACGCGCTTGAGGTGCAGCTCGAGGGCGATGCGCAGGTACATGTCGATGTCGAAGGCGTTCAGGTGCGTGGTGAACGGGCGGGCCGCGGCGCCGCCGTGCAGGGTCTGCAGCACCGGGCCCTCGACCTCCAGGTAGCCCTGGGCCTCGAGCGAGGCGCGAATGGTACGGGTGATGCGCGAGCGGGTGCGCACCATGGTGCGCGCCTGGGCGCTGACGATCAGATCGTTGTGGCGCTGGCGCACCCGCGACTCCTCCGCCAGCTCCCTGTGGAGGGTCGGCAGTGGGCGCAGGGCCTTCGAGGCGAGCCTCCACTCGGCGGCCATGACCGACAGCTCGCCGCGCTTGGAGGCGACGACGCGGCCGCGCACCCAGACGAAGTCGCCCAGGTCGACGTCGGACTTCCAGGCGGCCAGGGCGTCGGCGCCGACCTCGGCCCGTGAGAGCATGATCTGCAGGCGCTCGGCGTCGCCGTCCGGCGTGAAGCCGTCCTGCACGGTGGCGAAGCACAGCTTGCCGGAGTTGCGGATGAGGACGACCCGGCCGCCGACGGCCACCTCGTCCCGGGTCTCCTGGCCGGGCTCCAGGCCGGGCCAGCCGGCGCGCACCTGCGCGAGGCTGTGGGTTCTGCGCAGATCGGCCGGGTAGGGCTGCCCGCCGTCGTCGAGGCAGCGCCGGCGCTTCTCGGCGCGGATGCGCATCTGCTCGGGCAGGTCCCGCGCGGGGGCCTCGTCGGTGGAGCCGTTCGGCTGCTGGGAGCTCACCCGGACAGCCTAGCGTGGGGCGTTCCACGGCCCGTGAAGGACGGGGTGGGGCCGGCCCAGGCCCAGGCAGACCCAGCCGGCCTCCCGCCAGCGCGGGGCGTCCAGGGCGTTGCGCCCGTCGATGACGAGCCGGCGCGCCACGCGCGAGCCCGCGAGGCGGGGGTCGAGCCCGACGAACTCGTCCCATTCGGTCAGCAGCAGGACCAGTTCGGCGCCCTCGAGGGCCGCCAGGGGGTCTGGTCGGGTGTCCAGCTCGGGGTGGAGCCGCCCGACGGCCTCCAGGGCCCGCGGGTCGCATATCCGCACGTGCGCCCCCTGCCGGTGCAGGCGCAGCGCGATCTCGAGGGCCGGGGACTCGCGCACGTCGTCGCTGCCGGGTTTGAAGGCGGCGCCGAGGACGGCGACGCGCGCCCCCTCGACCCCACCGCCCAGGCACTGCCGCGCCAGGGCCATGACGCGGTCGCGCCGGCGCTGGTTGATGGCGTCGACGTGCCTCAGGAAGGAGACTGCGTCCTCGACGCCCAGCTCCTCGGCCCGGGCCACGAAGGCGCGGATGTCCTTGGGCAGGCAGCCGCCGCCGAAGCCGATGCCGGAGCGCAGGAAGCTGCTGCCGATGCGCGCGTCGTGGCCGAGCGCCTCGGACAGGACCACGACGTCGCCCCCGGTGGCCTCGCACAGCTCCGACATGGCGTTGATGAAGCTGATCTTCGTGGCGAGGAAGGAGTTCGCGGCCACCTTGACCAGCTCCGCCGTCGGGTAGTTCGTGATGATCCGCGGGGCGCCCTCGGCGAGGAGGGGGCCGTAGGCGGCGTCCAGGGCCTCGCGGCCCCGCCGGGCGTGGCCGGGATCGTCAGACAGCCCGTAGACGATCCGGTCCGGGTGCAGGGTGTCCTCGACGGCGTAGCCCTCGCGCAGGAACTCCGGGTTCCACACCAGGGTCGCCCCGTGCGGCTCCAGGCGTCCGGCCAGGCGCCCCGCGGTCCCCACCGGGACCGTCGACTTGCCCACCACCACGGTCCGCTCCCCGGTCGGCAGGGCGGCGAGGATCCCGTCGACGGCGGACTCCACATAGCGCAGATCGGCCGAGCCGTCCTCGCCGGACTGCGGAGTTCCCACGGTGATGAAGTGCAGTTCGGCGGCGCCCAGCCCCCCGGCCGCCGACGCGGCGGCGAAGCGCAGCCGGCCGCTGTCCAGGAGCCCCCGAAGGGCCTCCTCCAGCCCCGGCTCGAAGAAGGGGGGGCGCCCGGCGGCGAGGGCGCTCACCCTCTCGGCGTCGACGTCCACCCCCAGTACGTCGTGGCCCAGCGCCGCCATGCTGACGGCGTGGACGGCTCCCAGGTAGCCGCATCCCAGAACAGAGATCCGCATGGTGGTCTTCCTCCCTGTCGTGCTCGTCGCTGAGTTCACGGTGGTTCTGCCAGGCAGGCGTCGGCCCACTCCGCCAGCCAGGGGGCCGAGGAGGGGCGGAAGGCGTGGACGAAGGCCAGGCGCAGGCGGGCCGCCCTCCGGTAGCAGTCGAGGCGGGCCCGGCTGGCCCCCAGCCGGGAGGCCAGCTCCTCCAGGTGGTCGACGACCCGGCGGTACGCCGCGGGCCCCAGCCCGCCCGTCAGACGGCGCAGTTCGGCATGGGCCAGCAGGTTCCCCGCGTCCAGGGCGGCCTCCCCGCGGGCGACGGTGTCCAGGTCGAGGACGCCGAGGCCCGCACCGTCCCACAGGAGCTGCCCGTCGTGCAGGTCCCGGTGCAGGAGCGCCGGCGGGTCGGCTCCGGCCACGAGCTCGCCCGACACCTCCTCCACCCGGCGCTGCAGGGCCTCCAGGGGGGCCAGTGCCCGGTGCTCGCGCGCCGCAGCGAACCAGTGCGCGAGCACCGCCGCCTCGTCGGCCCCCGTGTGTCCGGCCGGCGCGCGATCCGGGTGGCGGGCGAGCCGCGGCCAGACCCGGGCCAGGAGGGCCCATCCCTCCAGGCCGTCGTCGCCCAGGTCGTGCAGCGTGCGACCGGGCAGGAGGGAGAAGTCGACCCGGGAGGCGGTCGCCTCCAGCACCCGGGCCGTCCTCAGGCCGGTGCCGGTGCACAGGACGCGGATCCGCCGCGAGACGGCGGCGAGCCGGCCGGCCCGCCCCGGCCGCAGCAGCTTGACCGCCCGGTCCGCGCGCAGGACGACGGCGCGGCGGTGGAGGCGGTGCACGACCAGTGCCCCGTCCCGCGGAGCGGACAGCCCGGGCAGGCGGAAGTCGGTGGCGTAGTCGGCCAGCTCGCAGCGGCCGGAGTCGTCGACCCGGCCGGCCCGCAGGAGACCCGCCGGGTCGCG
>NZ_CAUTOU010000059.1:0-13765 GCF_963539965.1 uncultured Propionibacterium sp. | reverse complement strand
GTTAATCACTGGGTGTGGAGGCGAAAACGGGATCAATGAAGCGGGCGACGAGGGTGACCTGGTCGTCGAGCTGGGCTTCGCAGACCTCTTCGAGACGCTCTTTGCGCAGCCAAGCGGCCCACTTAGCCTGTCCGATGGCGCCATGGCCCTTCAAATGAGGGCTGACAGGTTCGAGGGTCACGCCACGGTAGCGGGGCAACGGCTTCGGCGGATCGTCGCAGCTCGTGAGGGTCGAAGCCCTGACGGCAGAGTTGGACGATGTCGACGTAGTCGCGCCATCTGGTGCTGGTGATGCCGCGCTCCAGGATGGTGACGGCCTTCTCGGCGATGATTGTCCCGGCCGCGTATCCCAGTGGCTGCAACGGCTCGCCGAGTACTCGGTCGACCGAAACGATGCGAGGTTCTGGAATGATGGGATCTCCTGTGGAGACATCCCATGCCGAGGTGCCCCTCCACGGTCCGATGGATGCGTTCACGCGTACCCGGAAACCGGGGTAGTCGGCGTGTTCTCGAATCTCCTGGACGCTGATGCTGTCGATGTCGAAGGTGGCGGCATCGAACTGGTGCCAGGTGATCGTGTGCTCGGTTGCGGGGGAGCGCCCGCCACGGGGATCGCGACATCGAGAGTGTCGGGAATGGCGTCGGTCAAGTCGTGGTGGGCGAGCGCAGAAGTGAGGCAGATCGTTGCGTCGGATCGCCGGGTCGCGGCTTCGACCGGGCCCCAGTCCATGACCGGCGCGTCTGCGGGGAGGTAGATGCCGCGTGCGACCCGGGTCAGGCCGCCAGCGCAGGCTGCCCGGTAGAGGCCGGTGCGGGACAGTCCAGCGCGGTCAGCGGTTGACGGGGTGATCGGTGTCATGTCCGCACCTCAACTCGGACGGTACGGAATGTCTACAGATAATAGTAGCTGATTACGCTTCGTTCCACTCTGGTACCGAAGTGAAGAGAATCAAAACGCGCCCCTGTGAGTTGACCGGGCGGCTTTGGTTCTGGGGTGTGACTCGTCTGGGCTGTCGGTGCTGATGGGCCGAGAGGCAGCGGCCACTATGCGCAGGGTCGAGCACCCACCCGACCTCGCGCTCGACTTCGCGGATAGGATCTGGTCATCCACTGGGGGTGTGCTTTCCATCTGGCGACGACGTGCGCGTCATAGTCCTGCCGGTCGGCCGGCTCAATCCTGGGTGGGCTGCCAGAGCTCCTCATCGCTCCAGTCGGCCGTGAAGCCCATCGAGTTCTCGGGGGAGAAGGACAAGTTTTTGCATACGGACGAGGGAAAGGTCCGCATGATTGCGACGAAGTCTTGCGGCCAAGTCGAATCCGGAGCGAGCCAACGAAGAAGATATGCTGTGGTCGCGGCGTGGAAATACACTCGGTGGTCCACTGGCGCTTTCGGGGAGATTGCCAGATGCCTCAGCAGCGCTGGCTTCACGAGCATTTTCAGATTAAGTTTGTCGGACTGGAAGGTCACCGAGCGATTCCATACCCGATTGCCGTGGGCGCAGTCGTTTCTCAGAATGTTGAGCGGCCTCAACCATCCGGTGAAGACCTTCGGGTCCTTGACTCCGAGAGACCGTGCGATGGTTCGTTTGTCCTTGTCGTTGAGTAGATCGTATAGGGATATCAGGCATCCCATCGTCATGAAACCGACGGCGGCCCAGATCGGCACTTCTCCGTCGTAATGCTCGGTGAAATGAATGACGAATTCCTGTTTCCCCCTCTTCGCCTTCTTCTGGAGAGAATCATATTCTCCACGCCATACTGCGTATCGTGACTTGTTCTTCTTCTGGTGATGGATTTCCTTGGCTCTTGGGCCGAGTGCTGACTCATCGAGGTGAGCCAGGGCACCTCGTTTTCCCAGGGTGTAACCCGCTTGGACCCGTAATCCTATTTCAAGCTGCTGGAGCCCGCTCAAAAGGATTCCTCGAAGCCTGTGGTCGAAATCATGCAGCGCAACAGCGCCCTCGAAGGAAGCTCCTTCGATGAAGGTCTCGCCTCGTTTCCGCCGTTTCCCCTTGGCCTGTTGCGGATCATCTTCAAAGGCCCGCATCGGATAGGTGTAACCGGACAATCGGTAGTAGCCGATGCGCTTGAGGTCCTGGATGGCGCGAGGAGGATCCGCGACGGTGAGACCCCGACGGCGCAGCAGGTCGAGTTGCTCATCATAGGTACGGTGAGGCTTGGCATACTTCATCATGCGGACCTGATGTTTGAAACATGAAAACAGACCCATCGCGCGCCGGTGGCCGCAGCCGGTGACACGTGAGCGGGGCCTGTGTTGATGATGCTCATGCTACACAGTTGTGGGTCATCATGCAATTGGGTTCCACGAGGGGTTTCAGGGGCGAGCGATGTTCCCGCGGAGCGTCCCGGCTCCGCCCTCAGCCCTCATCGGCGTCCAGGCCCCGCCGGGCGAGTACGGCGGACTCGACAGCGCCCGGCCCAGCTCGTCGAAGAAGGCGCCGATGATCTTGCGGTTGCGCCGCCCCTGCCCGATGAGGGTGGGCAGGGCGCCGCTGGAGGTCAGCTGGACTATCGTGAGGGCCTGCTGCTGATCGGGCTGGGCGATCCGGGCCACCAGGTTCTCGCCCCAGGTGAAGGCGCTGATGCCGGTGGTGAAATGAACGGTCCCGGCGTTCGGGTCGGCGTACTGGAGCCTGTGGCCCAGCTGGGCGACGCTCTGGCACACCGCGTTGAAGACGGCGCCGTAGACGAAGGGGTACTGCATGGCGGAGGTGGTGTGCTGCTCGAAGACGGCCATGGACTGAGCGTATCGCCTCATCGCCGGGCACCCGCGGGGCTTCGGAGGAGGACAGCCTGATCGGGGCGGTCGCATGCGCCGCCCCTCGGCGCGCACGGCCCCGGACGGGGCGTCGTCGGCGGGCGGAACCGCGCGGGCCCGCCGGGGCGGCCGCCGTAGACTGCCCCGCATGGCATCACTGGAGATCCACGTCATCGCCGACTCCTCGGGCGAGACGGCCGCCCGCCTGGCCAGGGCCGCGCGTATGCAGTTCCCCGACCACGAGTTCCAGATCGTCCGCCACGCCCGCGTCCACAACGCCGAGCAGATGCTCGAGGTCTTCGACGCGATCAGCGGCTCGGCCGACCCCGGGCGGGGCCAGGCCGGTCGCGCCGTCTTCTACACGCTCGTCAACGGCGAGCTGCGCGGCATGGTCGCCCGTTTCTGCTCCGACAAGTCCATCCCGAGCGCCGACCTCATGGGCGACGCCCTCGGCGCGCTGGCCGACGCGGCCGGTGCGGACGCCGACGAGGTGCCGATGCGCCCGGTCGGCGTCGAGGCCGACTACTTCGACCGCATCAGCGCCATGGAGTTCGCCGTGCGCAACGACGACGGCGTCATGCCGGACTCGCTGCGCGAGTGCGACATCTGCCTGGTCGGGGCCTCCCGCTCCGGCAAGACGCCGCTGTCGATCTACCTCGGCTACGCCGGCTACAAGACGGTCAACGTGCCGATCGTGCCGGGCATCGAGCCGCCGGCGCAGCTGCGCGCCATCGACCGATGGCGCATCGTCGGCCTGACGATCGACGCCGAGCGGCTCCTGCAGATCCGCACCCGCCGCGTGAAGGGCCTGGGCGGCTTCGGCCAGAAGGACGGCTACTCCGACCTGCTGAGCATCTACAACGAGCTCGACGAGGTCGGCCGCGTCCAGCGCTCCCTGGGCTGCCCGGTCGTCGATACCACCGGTCTGGCCCTTGAGGAGGCCGCCGCCCGCGTCATCGAGATCGTCGAGGAGCGGGCCCGCAAGTCCGGCGCGCGCCTGCGCCGCCCGGCCGGGTCCATGAAACTGGCCCCTTAGCGGAACACCGGGTCAGGGCCTACACTGACCCTGCCACCGGTCCCGCCCCACGGCGAGCCGGGTTGAGCCTCCCGCGCGGAAAGGGAAGAATCGGGCCCGTGCGCCCGGGGACGAGCGGTGGACAGGCCGGCCGACCGGGACGAACGAAGGGACAATTGAACCTCGGGTGAACCTCGGGCGTCGCGACCGGCGGGACCGACCACCAGTCGGCGCCGGCCCGCCGCCGGCGGGTGTCACAGGTGCCCGGCAGGGGCCCCGCCCCACCCACGCAGATGCATGTCGAATGCATATCGAAGGAGATTGCGCAGTGAGCGAAAAATACATCTACGATCTGTCCGAGGGCGACGCCTCGATGAAGTCGCTCCTGGGCGGCAAGGGCGCCGGCGTCGCCGAGATGATGCGTCTCGGCGTGCCCGTCCCCGACGGCTTCACCGTCACCACCCAGGCCTGCATCGAGGCCATGAACAACGACGGCGAGTGGCCCGACGGCCTCCGCGAGCAGATCGCCGACGCGCTCACCCGCTTCGAGCAGCGCTCCGGGCGCGTACTGGGCGCCTCGGAGAGGCCCCTGCTCGTCTCGGTCCGCTCCGGTGCCGTCGTCTCGATGCCCGGCATGATGGACACCATCCTCAACCTCGGCATCTCCGACGAGTCCGTCGGCGCCATCGCCGACGAGTCCGGCAACGAGCGCTTCGCCTGGGACTGCTACCGCCGCTTCATCCAGATGTACGGCGAGGTCGTCGAGGGCCTGTCCTCCCACGTCTACGAGGACGCCCTGACCGCCATGAAGCAGGCCAAGGGCGCCGAGGCCGACACCGACCTGAGCGCCGCCGACCTCAAGGAGCTCACCGCCGAGTTCAAGCGCATCTCCAACGAGGAGCTGGGCGGCAACTGGACGAACGACCCGCGCGAGCAGCTGTTCCGCGCCGTCGAGGCCGTCTTCCGCAGCTGGCAGAACCCGCGCGCCAAGGTCTACCGGAAGGCCAACCACATCCCCGATGACCTCGGCACCGCCGTCAACGTCATGCAGATGGTCTTCGGCAACCGCGGCGAGACCAGCGCCACCGGCGTCTGCTTCACCCGCAACCCGTCCACCGGCGAGAGGGCCCTGTACGGCGAGTTCCTCACCAACGCCCAGGGCGAGGACGTCGTGGCCGGCATCCGCACGCCGCGCCCGCTGTCCGAGCTGCACGACGTGCTGCCGCAGGCCTACGACCAGCTCGTCGGCACGATGCGCACGATGGAGGACCACTACCGCGACATGCAGGACATGGAGTTCACCATCGAGAACGGCGAGCTCTACATGCTGCAGACCCGCAACGGCAAGCGCACCGCCGCCGCCGCGCTGAAGGTCGCCGCCGATCTCGTCGACGAGGGCCTCATCGACAAGGAGGAGGCCGTGCGCCGCATCGAGCCCGAACAGCTCGACCAGCTCCTGCACCCGGCCATCGACCCGGATCACTCCGCCGCCCCCGTGGTCACCGGCCTGCCCGCAAGCCCCGGCGCCGGCGTGGGCGCCGCCGTCTTCGACGCCGACACGGCCGCCGAGAAGGGCGCGGCCGGCGAGCCCGTCATCCTCATCCGCTTCGAGACGACCCCCGACGACATCCACGGCGTGCTCCAGTCCCAGGGCGTGCTGACCGCCCACGGCGGCATGACGAGCCACGCGGCCGTCGTCGCCCGCGGCTTCGGCAAGCCCTGCGTCGCCGGCGCCACCACCATCAAGATCGACCCCGAGGCCAGGACCGTCGCCATCGGCGACGTCGTCATCGCCGAGGGCGACATGATCACCGTCAACGGCTCCACCGGCGAGGTCTTCAACGAGGCCCTCACCCTCATCCCGCCGCGCCTGAACGAGGACTTCCAGAAGGTCGTCGGCTGGGCCGACGAGATCCGCGACCTGGGCGTCGAGGCGAACGCCGACAACGGCCCCGACGCCGCCAAGGCCCGGGAGCTGGGCGCCGAGGGCATCGGCCTGTGCCGCACCGAGCACATGTTCTTCGGCGAGCACCGCCTGCCGGCCATGCACGAGATGATCCTCGCCACCAACGACGAGGAGCGCCAGAGCGCCCTCGACAAGATCCTGCCGATGCAGCAGGCCGACTTCGAGGCGATCTTCACCGAGATGCGGGGCCTGCCGGTCACGGTGCGCCTGCTCGACCCGCCGCTGCACGAGTTCATGCCGGACCTGGTCAGCCAGGCCCTCAAGGTGCAGGAGCTCGAACTCACCGGGGCCGACGCGGCCGCCCTCGCCGCCGAGCGCACGCTCCTGACGCAGGTCAGGAAGCTGCACGAGCAGAACCCGATGCTCGGCACCCGGGGCTGCCGTCTGGGCATGCTGTACCCGCAGATCCCCGACATGCAGGCCCGCGCCATCACCCGCGCCGCCCTGGCCGTCCTCGACCGCGAGGGCGAGACGGTGAGGCTGCAGATCATGATCCCGCTGGTCCACCTCCAGCAGGAGCTGAAGGCCCAGCGCGAGATCGTCGTGGCCGCGGTCGACGACGAGCTCGCCAAGGCCGGCAAGCAGCTCGACTACGAGGTCGGCACCATGATCGAGCTGCCGCGCGCGGCCCTGTGCGCCGACCAGATCGCCCAGTACGCCGATTTCTTCAGCTTCGGCACGAACGACCTGACGCAGACCACGCTGGGCATCAGCCGCGACGACGCCGAGAACAGCTTCCTCGGCTGGTACGAGAGCGCCGGCGTGGTCAAGCGCGACCCGTTCGCCACCGTCGACGTCGACGGCGTCGGCCAGCTGGTGGCGATGGGCGTTCAGAAGGGCCGGGCGGTCAACCCCGAGCTGGGCGTGGGCATCTGCGGCGAGCACGGCGGCGATCCCGACTCGATCGCCTTCTTCCAGACGATCGGCCTGGACTACGTGTCCTGCTCCCCGTTCCGCGTCCCGATCGCCCGCTTCGCCGCCGCCAAGGCCAAGCTGGCGCAGGCCGACGCCGCGAAGTGAGCGCGTGAGCCGGCCGCCGCGACCCGCGGCGACGGCGCCTGAAAGAGGGCCGGGGGGGAGTACTCCCCCGGCCCTCTTCGCGCGGGTGGCGCCGATGGCGGGGGAAGGCGCCGGGTCCGGCCCCCCTTCCCGTCCGCAGCGGCGCCACTACCTGCGGTAGATATCAAGAAGCTGTGCATCGGCCGTTGTCAGCGCGGAGGCTGTGGGGGCTGTTGACCATCCCCGGGCCGGACGGGCCACAATGGGGAGGGAAACCGCCTGCGCGGCGAAGCCTACGAAAGGACGACGCATGACTGAGCAGGTCAACGACGCCGCGAACGCACCGGCGCAGCCCCGGGACTTCGCGCGGGAGGCGCTGGGCAGCTGGCGCGTCAGCTACCTGCCCGGTTCGTGGCTCGTGCTGTCCGGCCCCAGTTCACTGGTGATGCTGGACGCCCAGCCGGGTCAGGCCGGCGAGTTCGTCAACGACCTGTGGGAGGACGTGGTCGGCGCCGCCTCGGTGTCGGCCCTCGTCGGCAGGCTCGCGGCGCGCGGCCTGGACCGCATCGCCGACCTGGGCGTGCTGTTCATCGAGAACGGCGCCATGCGCACCCTCGTCCGCGGCGGCGTGCGCGTGCTCGACGCCGATACCGGTGCCGTCGTCGTCGACGGCACCGGCGTCATCACCTGGCGCGAGTCCCGCCTCTTCACTGGCCGCGTCCGCGTCGACGTCGGTCAGGGCGCCACCGGGGGACTGGAGCTGCCGCTCGTCATCGGCGCCGCCCAGTGCTCCAGCCTGCTCGTCGACCTGAACGGTCTGCCGCCCGTCGCCGCCGAGGAGCAGCCGGCCCAGGCCGCGCCCGGCGACCAGGGCGGGCAGTGGCACCCGGCCTCAGCGGCCGAGGGGGCCGCCCCGGCGTTCGGCAACGGCCATCACCGCGACTGGACCGGTGCCCCGGGCCAGCCCGAGCCGGTCGAGGGGCGGATCCCCGCCGGCGCCGCCACCAAGCAGTTCGGCGCCGTCGACGGGGGCGACCCCGCATCATACGGCCGGCCCGAGTCCTCCACCGGGCAGGTGCCGGTCCGGGACGAGCCCGCCGACGCCGCGCCGATGAACTGGATGGCCCAGCAGCCGCGCGACGACTCCTTCATGTACGAGGAGACCGAGGTGCTCGGCGACGGCCGACCCGCCCCCCAGGCGGAGCCCGCGACGGGCGCGGCCTGGGACGACCGGTCGGGGTCCTCCGCCGGGGGCTACGGGTCCGACGAATACACGAATTACTCGAGCGGGCAGGACGGCCCGGCCGACCGCACTCTCGGCCAGGAGACCGTCGGGCCCGGCGGTTCCGACGCCTCGCGCGCCGACTGGCCGACCCCGGCCCTCGCCCGGGTCGTCACCATCAGCGGCCTCTCGCAGCCGCTGAACGGCCCGCTGCTCATCGGCCGCTCCCCGCAGCTGCCCGACGGCACGGCGGCCGAGACCATGCGGGTGCCGAGCCCGCACCACGACATCTCGCGCTCGCACGTCTACCTGGAGCCGCAGAACGGCCAGATCCTGGTCACCGACATGAACTCGACGAACGGCACGATCATCTACATGCCCAACGCGAATCCGCTGCGCCTCGAGAACGGCCAGTCCATTCTCGTCCCGGTGGGCACCACGCTCGATCTGGGCGACGGCGAGCAGGTCAATCTCGCGGTGCCGCCGGGCTGAACGGTGCCGGGCGCCGGCGGCGAGCGCAGTCGTCCGCCTGTCCGCCGCCACCGGTACGGCCGTCATCACGCCCGGCGGCGAGCCGGGTCCCGCGGTGATCCGCCCGCGCCTCGGTGCCGGGTCCGAGACGGGGCCGCTGCCGCCCTCAGCCGCGCCTGCCGCGCGCGATGACCGTCCGGACCGCCGCGATGACGGCCGGCGTGACGGCCAGGGCGATGTGCAGCGCGCGCGAGCGCATGACCCCGCCGACGGCCCTGGCCAGGGCTCCCCGGCCGCGCGAGGCGGTACTGAGCGTGCTCCCCGGGCGCTCCTCGTCCCCCTCGCCCGACTCGGTGAATGGGATCAACTGCGACATCGTGCTCACCCCCGACCTGCTCCAGTGCTTCCGGGCCGGTCTCCCGCGGCCGGCCCCCTGCCCAGAGTACGACCTGCGCGGACAGGGCGGCCCGCGCCCTGCGGGAGAATCCGCGGCGATCGGCGCCCCCCGGCGGCGCCGGCCCGGTGGACCGACCGGACCACCGCGCAGGAGAGGGGATGACAAGAAGAGGGGATGATACGGCCTCCGCAGGGGGCTCAGCGCCGCCCGCGCCATGGGCCCTGCCAGCCCCTGGCCCTGGTCGCCTGGCCGGGTATCGGCTCCTCGCGGCGGGCGGCCTGAGGCGGGTCGGCGATGTGCGCCTCGCCGGGTCCCAGGATGCGCGGCATGCGCAGCGTGAAGCAGGAATAGCCGGGGTGCGAGTCGACGGTGGCGGTGCCGTGGTGGGCGTTCATGACCGAGGCCACGATCGCCAGGCCCAGGCCCGTGGAGCCCTCCTCGGAGTGCGTGCGGGCCGCATCGGCCCGGGCGAAGCGCTCGAAGACGTCGTCGATGATCTCGGGCGGCACGCCCGGACCGTTGTCCTCGACGGTGATCACCGCCTCGCGGTCTTCTGCCCTGACCGTCGTCGTGACGATCGTGCCGGCCGGCGTGTGCTTGCGGGCGTTGGACAGCAGATTGGCGACGACCTGGTGCAGCTGGAACCCGTCGGCGCGCACCATGAGCGGGCTGTCGGGCAGGCTCAGGCGCCAGGTGTGGTCGCGGCTGGAGACCTGCGCGTCGGAGACGGCGTTGAGCACGATCTCATTGGCGTCCATGTCGGTGAGCTCGGTCTCGCGGCCGGTGTCGAGGCGGGCCAGCAGGAGCATGTCCTCCACGAGCGAGCCCATGCGCCGCGACTCGCTGGCGATGCGGTTCATGGCGAACTCGGTGCTCTCGGTGAGCTGGTCGGGCCGTTTGAGGCTGAGCTCGGAGTACCCGCGGATGGCGGCCAGCGGATTGCGCAGCTCGTGGCTGGCGTCCGCGACGAACTGCTTGACCTTCGACTCGGACCGCTCGCGGGCCTTCAGCGCGTTCTCGACGTTGTCGAGCATGCGGTTGAACGACCGGCCCACCCGGCCGACCTCGTTGCGCGGGTCGAGATCGCGGGCGTCGAGCCGGTCCGGCAGGGTGACCAGGCCCGTCTCGAGGTCCATCTCGGAGACCATGTTGGCCGTGTTCATGAGGCGGTTGAGCGGGGCCAGCGTCTGCCGGACGATCGCCGTCGCGACGACGGCGGAGGCCACGATGGCGAGCCCCACGACGATGCCCTCGGCCAGGATGAGGCGCTGCATCGCGTGCGTCCACTGGGTCATCGAGATGCCCACGTAGAGCGTTCCGCGCACGCTCGACGTCGTGCCGTCCTGGCCGACGATGGCGACCATGACCGAACGGGCCATCGTGCGGTAGCCGCCCAGCCCGGGCAGCCTGATGTCGTGGGGCTTGCCGTCCGCGGGGACCTCGGCGATCTTCGTGTTCACCTCGTCGGAGGTGTTGACGGTGTTGCGCCGGTCGACGTCCTCGATGATGCCCTTGACGTTGTTCTCCCTGTCGACCAGCACGACGACGGCGCCGACGGGCAGGCCGCCCAGCGGGACGTCGTTCGTGCCGAAGATCGAATCGGTGGCCGAGGTGCCCTTGCCCTGCTCGCCGGGCGAGGCGCCGCTCGACTCCGGGGCGCTGCCCTGCTGGTCCTTCGCGGTCGGCAGGCCGAGCGCCTCCGCGAGCTGGGTGTCCACCTGCTGCACCAGGATGTGATGCACCATGATGGCGCTGAACATGCTCAGGATGACCGCCACGACGGCGACGATCGCGCTGAGGCGGATGACGAGCTTGTAGTTCAGCGTGCCCCGGCCCATCGGGCGCCAGGGTTGCTCCCCCTCGGGGACGGACTCGTCGGCCGGGGGGGACGCGGAACGCCTCGGCTCAGCTGACGGCCGGCTTGAGAACATATCCGGCGCCCCTCATGGTGTGGATCATCGGTGCGCGGCCGGCGTCGATCTTCTTGCGGAGATAGCTGATGTACAACTCCACGACGTTCGCCTGGCCGCCGAAGTCATAATTCCATACCCGGTCGAGGATCTGCGCCTTCGACAGCACGCGCTTGGGGTTCCGCATGAGATAGCGCAGGAGCTCGAACTCCGTGGCGGTCAGGTGGATCTCGTCGCCGCCGCGGGTGACCTCATGCGAGTCCTCGTCCAGGACGAGGTCGCCGACGATCAGTTCGGACTCGGAGCGCTTGGAGGCGGCGCCGCTGCGGCGCAGCAGGGCGCGCAGACGCGCCATGACCTCCTCGACGCTGAAGGGCTTGGTGACGTAGTCGTCGCCGCCGGCGGTCAGGCCGTTGATGCGGTCGGTGACGGCGTCCTTGGCGGTGAGGAAGATCACCGGGATGTCGGGCTGCTCGGCGCGGATGCGGCGCATGACCTCGAGGCCGTCGAAGTCGGGCAGCATCAGATCGAGCACGACGGCGTCGGGGTGCGTCTCGCGGGCCACGCGGACAGCTTCGGAGCCGCTGGCCGCGGTGCTGGGATTCCAGCCCTCGTAGCGCATGGCCATGGACAGGAGCTCGGTGAGGCTCGGCTCGTCGTCGACGGCGAGCACGCGGATCGGCGTGCCATCGGGACGGGAGATGACTTCCGGAGACTGTGGACCTGGCATGCGTCTACTGTGACAGCTCACCCACTGGCTCTTCTATGTCCTGGCTTTCTGTTTTCTGTGAGCTTCACAGGTCTTTGCTGAGTGCCCTGGCCCGGGGCGGGAGGTCGCGACGGGCCCCGGCGGACGCGCGGGAGGAGAGGCCGGCGCCAAGATGAACAGTTGGTTAACAGGCCCGCCCCGTCCTGGGGCGCCACCCCGCGATGCGCAAGAATCGGGCTTGACGGCGGACACCGTCCGGGCCCTGCAGGCGCCTCGCCTGGGGTGGACCGGGGCGGCCTTGCGGGGCCGGGGCCGCCACGAGCGCGTGAGGTGCGTATGACAGCAGTCGCAATTGGCTGTAGTGACAGGTGTGAGGGACGATGACTCTCGCGGTTGTCGTGATCGTGGTCGTGACCGCTCTGGTGTTCGACTTCACGAACGGATTCCACGACTCCTCCAACGCCATGGCCACCTCGGTGGCCACCGGCGCCTTCAAGCCGAGGGTCGCGGTGGGCGTGGCTGCCGTCCTCAACGTGGTCGGCGCGTGCCTGTCCACCGAGGTCGCCAGGACGATCAGCTCCGGCATCGTCAACGACGCCCTGGTCACCCCGACGATGGTCTTCGCCGGCCTCGCCGGGGCCATCGTCTGGAATCTCGTCACCTGGCTGCTCGGCCTGCCGTCGAGCTCCTCGCACGCCATGTTCGGCGGCTTGATCGGCGCCGTCCTGGTCACCGCCGGGCACAGCGGCGTCCACTGGGGCGTCATCGTCTCCAAGATCATCCTCCCGGCGCTCGTGGCGCCCGTCGTGGCCGGCGTGGCCGCGGGGCTCGCCACCTGGTGCGCCTACCGCATCACCGACCACTCGGTGACGCACGCCGGCCGCGTCTTCCGCATGGGCCAGCGCCTCTCCGCCTCGATGGTGGCCCTCGCGCACGGCACGTCCGACGGTCAGAAGACGATGGGCATCATCACCCTCGTCCTCGTCGCCGCCGGCATGCAGGCCCCCGGCGCGCACCCGCACTGGTGGGTCATCGGCCTGGCGGGCGGGGCCATCGGGCTGGGCACCTACTCGGGCGGCTGGCGCATCATGCGCACCATGGGCAGCCGCCTGGTGCGGGTGGAGGCCCCGCAGGGCTTCTGCGCCGAGACCGCCTCGACCGTCGCCATCCTCGCCTCCAGCCATCTGGGCTTCGGCCTGTCCACCACCCACGTGTGCACCGGCTCGATCCTCGGCTCCGGCGTCGGGCGCCGCACCAAGGTCAACTGGTCGGTCGCCGGCCAGATGGGCAGCGCCTGGATCGCCACCCTGCCGTGCGCGGCGATCGTCGGAGCCCTGGCCGGCTGGCTCGCCGAGCGCGGCATCGGCGGCGTGGCCGCCGTCGTCGTGATCCTCCTCGCGGCCGCCGCCGCGATCCTCGTCAGGGCCAACCGCAGCAAGGTGCACCACGGCAATGTGAACGACGCCCCCGCCGGGGCCGCCGGTGCCGGGAACCCGCCGACCGGTCCCGGCGCCGACAACGCCCTCGCCGCCGGGGGCTCCGTCGCCCACGAGGCCGAGAGGGTCCTCGACGAGGCAGCCGGACGCACCGCCGGCAACGGCTCGAGGCACGGCCGGCCGCTGGCCGGCAGCGGGGCGGTGCCGTGAGCATCGATTGGGGGGCGCTGGGCGTCGTCAGCATCGTCACCCTGATCGGCACGGTCTTCGTCGTCGGCGTGGTCTCGTGCGCCGCGCTGCTCCTCGACCTGTCGCACGCGCGGGCCCAGGCCGGCCGGCCGGCGCCGGCCCTGCGCGCCGGCGCGATCGCGCTGGTCGGCTGCTGCGTGCTCATCCTGCTGTGCGGCCTGTGGCTGATCATCCCCTACTTCCACTGACCGACGGTCCGACCGGCCGCGATCCCTCCGGGCCCGGGCGGGGCGCCTCTAGACTGTCGGCATGCGGCTACCCCGTCCTCGCCCGAACCGTCTCGGCGTTCGCCGACCGCACGTCGAGCCCCCATCGGTGGGCGGGTCGATCGGCGCGCTGGCCGGCTACGTCGCGGCCTACGCCCCGTCGCTGCTGCCCCGAACGTGGCCCTTCCAGGGGGTCGTCGCCGCGTTGTCGTCCGTCTTCGGCTACCAGGTCGGCATGCTCGCCGGCTGGGCGGCCGGCCTCGCCGGGGACGTCCTCGGCGTGCGCTTCGATCCCGCCCGGCTGGGCCGGACCGGGCGCCGGGCCCTGACCGGCGCCGCCCTCGCCGCCGCAGTGGCCGCCGCCACACCTTCCCACTGGCCCGTCACGAAGGATACGAAACCCGCG
>NZ_CAUTOU010000058.1:0-14022 GCF_963539965.1 uncultured Propionibacterium sp. | reverse complement strand
ACCGAGTCGACACCGAACCCGGACAACACCACAAGACAGCAGCCCGAAACCAACCGCCGACCACCGCCCGAAAAACCCATATCACTCCACACCGCCCAGCTGACAGACCCCGGCCATACCGCAAGGGCACAAGAGGCGATTCGCGAGGTCCGGCATGATATTATGACTTCACCGACGCCCCGTATGGATCCATGTCAATGGGATCCGGCATCACTGGCCGCTATCGCGGGCGAGAAGGCCGAGCCGACGATGTCGGCGGGGAATTCGACGCTGTCTTCAGTGGCTTGGTGAGGACCAGTCTCATTACCAGCATCAACCTGGTCACTCTTTTCTCGTCTCCGCTGGTCAGGGAGAAGGCGGAGTCTTTTCTGGGTGGTTTTCTGCTGGTGGGGTTGTCCGGGTGTGCCGGGCGGCTGGTCAGTCGTCGAGGCCGAGTTTCGCCCGGGCCTCGGGCAGGGTCAAGGTCTTGCGGGGTTTCGCTCCGTTGGTGATGAGGTGTGAGGGGTTGTGGTAGAAGGTTTCGTCCCAGGGGTGCAGGCCCACTGCGGCGGCGTAGTCGATGAGCATCTGTTCGGTGAAGCGGTCGGCGCGGCGGCGTTTCCGGTAGGCCGCGAAGTCCTCGTAGGGCTGGACCTGGCCGCCGGTCTCGAAGTTCCAGCGCCCGGGGCTGTTCTCGATCAGCTCGACCGCGCGGATCGTGCCGAGTTTCCTCTCCGGGCCGAGCATGTAGAACTGTCTGCTCCCGAGCCAGTGCCCGGTCCTGGTGGCGGGCGGGACGGATGAGACGAAGTACCCGCGGACCCCCATTGTTTCAGCCATGTACGATGCGATCTCACCGACGCCTTGGCCGTAGGCGTCGCCGTCGAACAGGGCCGTCCAGCCGTCGAGTGCTGTGGGGGCGAGCAGGATACGGGGTTGTGCTCCGATCACGAGGGGCTGGAGCCGGAGAAGATTGTCCTCCAAGGCGCCGTTGAGAATCGTGGCCCGCCCGCCGTGGTGGACTCTGGTGAAGAACCCGGTCAGCGCATCCGCCACTTTCCCGGGCGGGGCGTTGAGGAAGCCGATCGAGTAGGTCAGTGGCGCGAGCCGGCCATCGAAGAGTGCTGTGATCATCGTCTGCCCCTAGTCCACCGTCCACAAATGAACGACACCACCGGGATCCGGAAAGGAATGAGTTCCGGACAGGGGTGGTTGGTTCGGGTTGCTGTGTATTGTGTCGTCTGGGTGTCGGTGTAGGCTTGTTTCGACGCCTTCCGGTCTTTGAGTCGGCAAGCGGTTTCGGTTCATGACGGCCGTATTTATTCTGCGTGGTGTTCATTCCCCTTCAGGGGATCATCATGTTCAGAACCTATCCGGATGGTTTCAGAAATATCCAGTACCCATGAGTCTCCGACGGTGGCTACGATTCTGATCCAGCCGTTCGTGAAATCGAGGTGCAGCCAGCCCTCACCGGAGTCGACTGCGAGAAGATGTTTCCCCTCGAAACCTTCCAGATGTGTGGTGAGGGTTTCTGGTTCCACCTCGTCCCACAGTGAGTTGTGCCCTTGGCGGCCTACGAAAGGTCCTGTGATGTCGAGGGTCATGGCACCGGCGTGCAGCACCGGAACAAACTCATGATCATAATCGTAGACTACCTTGAAACTCGTCACGGTCGCCGGCAGAATCGAGTCGAGTTGGTCGCGGAGACTTGCTGCCATGCTGGGTGAGGTCCTTTCTGGGTGGTTTTCTGCTGGTGGGGTTGTCCGGGTGTGCCGGGCGGCCGGTCAGTCGTCGAGGCCGAGTTTCGCCCGGGCCTCGGGCAGGGTGAAGGCACTGATGGCTTTCGCTCCGTTGGTGATGAGGTGTGAGGGGTTGTGGTAGAAGGTTTCGTCCCAGGGGTGCAGGCCCACTGCGGCGGCGTAGTCGATGAGCATCTGTTCGGTGAAGCGGTCGGCGCGGCGGCGTTTCCGGTAGGCCGCGAAGTCCTCGTAGGGCTGGACCTGGCCGCCGGTCTCGAAGTTCCAGCGCCCGGGGCTGTTCTCGATCAGCTCGACCGCGCGGATCGTGCCGAGTTTCCTCTCCGGGCCGAGCATGTAGAACTGTCTGCTCCCGAGCCAGTGCCCGGTCCTGGTGGCGGGCGGGACGGATGAGACGAAGTACCCGCGGACCCCCATTGTTTCAGCCATGTACGATGCGATCTCACCGACGCCTTGGCCGTAGGCGTCGCCGTCGAACAGGGCCGTCCAGCCGTCGAGTGCTGTGGGGGCGAGCAGGATACGGGGTTGTGCTCCGATCACGAGGGGCTGGAGCCGGAGAAGATTGTCCTCCAAGGCGCCGTTGAGAATCGTGGCCCGCCCGCCGTGGTGGACTCTGGTGAAGAACCCGGTCAGCGCATCCGCCACTTTCCCGGGCGGGGCGTTGAGGAAGCCGATCGAGTAGGTCAGTGGCGCGAGCCGGCCATCGAAGAGTGCTGTGATCATCGTCTGCCCCTAGTCCACCGTCCACAAATGAACAACACCACCGGGATCATTCGCCAGCTCACGGTCCGCATGCTTCGGCCCCCTGTTCGACGTGGCCCTGTCAACCTCCTCATAATAACGCCTCCCCTCATGGGTGTACTGGATATCGGGCCGGTTTTGCCCCACACGCTGCCGCTGGGCATTGATCTGATGCTGATTGACTCGGATTTCACGGGCACCGATCGAACGAAGGTATTTGATTCTGTCCTGGGCCCACTGGTTCTGCGTGGGGCTGTTGCTGATCGGGCGATTCGTCTCGCGCAGGGCAGGAGGGTCGGGCGAGAGGTCCATGTCCTGGGATACGCGTGCCGCGGAGCTGCTGGTACGCACCTGCGCCTCGACCCCTTGGAACTCGGTCGAGGGCGCTGCGGGGGTGGGCGGCGCTTTCGCCGGTGTCGCCACGGATTCGAGGGCGCCGTCGGCGGCCGATGCCCCGGTTCGGGCGCCCTCGTCGGCGCCCAGGCGAGTGGCGAGATTCTGGACGACCGGGAGCCGGCCCGCCTGTTCCCTGGCCCACCCGACAGCGCTTTGGCCGAGGGGTGTTCTGGCTGCCCATTGCAGGCCCTTGCCGGCTCCGTAGCCGAGGCCGCCGCCTGCCAGGCCGAGAGCGGCGTCGGTGCCGACTTGTTTCCAGTCGATGGGGTAGCCGGAGCAGGCCTGATCGATGATGCTGGCTCCGCCGCCCAGGACGGCGCCGGCGATGAGCGCGGCCGCTAGGCCCTGGGTGCCGGGTACGAAGGCGAGCGCCACTCCGGCGACGATGGCCAGGGCGGTGCCCCATTTGGGGGAGTTCGCCTTCCGGTAGGCGTCCATCTCCTCGGTGGTGAGCGGGTGCAGGCCGGCCGGGTCGTACAGGCCGGCGGGGTTGTTGCCGGCGTACGAGTACGGGTTCGCGGCCCAGCCGGCGCCGGTGGTCGGCTCGACCGGGTCCGGGGACAGGAAACCGCGGCTTGCCGGGTCGAGGAGGCGGGCGCCGAGCCACTCCATGCCGGCGACATGGAGTTCGCCGCCGGGCCCGAGCCCCAGACCACCGGGCAGGGTGGTCTGCGCGGCCGGGGGCAGGAACGGGTTCGAGGCGGCCGTGTCACGGTGCGGCCGCCAGGAGGGCTCCAGCCAGCCGCCTGGGCCGTGGGCGGTCAGGGGGCCGGCGTGAATGATGGGCCGGTCGCCGGCTTGGAGCAGGCCGCCGGTCAGGTCGTCGAAGAACAGCTGCTCGTCATCGACCCGGGACAGCTGTCCGAGGGCATCCACGACAGTGGTGGTGCGGTGGCCCTGGTCGCCGCGGTGGTCGGTGATGGCGGACAGCCTCCACAGGCCCGTCCAGGCGAAGTCGCGGCGGCGGCCGTCGGAGTGCCTCTGGCCGGTGCGCCGGCCGGACCGGTCGTAGCTGTAGGTGATGGTCTCCGGGCCGCTGGTGGCCTTGAGGAGTTGACCGGCGGCGTTGTAGGTGCGTTCCCAGACGGTGTCGTCGATCGTCTCGCGGGTCAGGCGGCCGCCGGCGTCGTAGGCCCAGGTGTTGACGCCGTCTGGCCCGGCGGCCTCGATCAGCTGACCGGCACCGTCGTAGCGGTAGCGGGTGCGCGCGCCGTCGGTGGTGACCTGGGCCAGCCGGCCGTCGGCGGTGTGGCCCATCACCGACGCCGACGAACGGCCGCCGCCGGTGACGGCGTGGCGGCAGGTGAAGCCGTCGGTGAACGCCCATTCGTGGCGCATCTGGCCCGCACTTGCCCGCACCAGGCGCCCGACCTCGTCGCGTTCCAGCACGGCGGTGGCCAGGCCGGGGTGCTCGACGGCGACGAGGCCGCCGGCGGCGTCGCGCCGGTAGGCGGTGACGGCCCCGCTGGGTGATGTGACCTGGGTAGGCAGACCGTCGGCGTCGTAGGCCCAGTGGGTGCTGGCCTCGCCCCGGTCGTGCCGCAGCAGCAGGCCGCGCGGGTCGTAGGCGAGAGTATGGGTGAGCGGGCGCCGCGGGTCGGAGAAGTCCTCGATGGTGCGGCTGCGGGCCCGCGCGTCGCGGGTGGTGCGGGAGAGCAGCCGCCCGTCCACACTCAGCGAGGAGTCCTGGCCGGTCTCGTCGTAGCCGATCTCGATGACCCGCCCGTCGGCGTCGACGTTCTTGATGAACCGTCCCGCCGCGTCGTAGGAGGCGTGGGCGGTGTGGCCGAGCTGGTTGGTCTCGCTCGTGCAGCGGTTCATCGCGTCGAAGGTGCGGCGCGTCACCCCGCCCATCGGGTCGGTGATGGTGACGGCCCGGCCGGCCGCATCGTACTCGTAACCGGTGGTGCCGCCGACGCCGCTCGTGGCCGCCACGAGCTGGTCGGCCTCGTCGTAGCCGAACTCGCGGACCCCGTTCCAGGGATCCTTCGTCCGCACGATACGGCCGGCCCTGTCATAGGTCCAGCGGAACGTCCCCGAGCCCGGCGCATGTCGGGCGGTCACGCGGCCGCATTCGTCGTAGCGGGTCCAGCCCTTCTCCCCTGTCGGCCAGGCCTCGGCGACCAGCTGGGAATCGGCGTCGTAGCTCAGCTCGGTGCGGAAGCCCATCTCGTTGCGCACCCCGGCGACACGTCCGCAGGCGTCGTAGTCGTAGCGCACGGCCGCCCCGGAAGGGCGGCGGATCCGCACCGGACGGCCCGCAGGGTCGCGCTCGATGGCGGTGCGCCCGCCGGCCGCGTCGCAGAACTCGACCGGCCGGCCGGCGCGGTCGTAACGGGTCGTGGTCTGCGAGCCGTCGGGCCCGACAGTGGCCACCTGGCGGCCCCACTTGTCCATCCGCACGGTACTGGCCGAGCCGGCGTCCCCCGCGGTGACCTCGCCGCGCGCGCTGTTGTGACGCCGGAACGAACGCACCCCGGTCGGGTCGATCGTCTCGGCCAGACGGCCGAACCGGTCGTAGTGGCGCTGCCACAGGCCGCCGGTCGGGTCCACGGTCTGCCGCAGCCGCGACATGGCGTCGTGGCTGAACTCCCACACCGCCCCGTCGGGCAGCCGCACCCGGCTGACGTTCCCCAGATCGTCCAGCTCCTGCTCGACGCGCCGGCCCAGCGGGTCGACCGTCGCGCACAACTCCCCGTGAGCGCCGTACTCCAGGCTCGTGCGCGCCCCCAACGGGTTCACCAGCGCCGTCAGCCGGCCGCCGGCGCTGTACTCGTAGCCCCAGCGAGCACCATCCGGGTCGACCCGGGACTCCAGCAGGCCCGCGGGCGTGTAGCAGAAACGCGTCACCGCGCCCGAGGGCCTGACCATCTCCAGCGGCCGGCCCGAGCCGTCACGGACGATCCGCGTCGTATTGCCCTCGGCATCGGTCGAGGCGATCAGGTCGCCGTGCCCGTCGTAGGCGAAACGCATCGTGACGCCGGTCGGGTCGGTGACCTCCAGCAGCAGGCCCGCGTCCCAGAGCAGCCGGGTGCGGCCGCCCTCGCCGTCGACGATCAGCGACGGCTGGGCCTGCGCGCCGGTGTAGGACATGCTGGTGCGGGCGACCTCGGTGCCGCCTTCCAGTGCGATCATGTCGGTCAGACGGTCGAGCCCGTCGTAGACCAGCCGCATCATGGCCCCTGACGGCGCCAGTTCGGTGACCAGACGGCCACGGGCGTCGAACTCGCGCACGGTCTGCCGGCCCTGCGGGTCGGTCGCCAGCACCTGGTTCCCCCACCGGTCGTAGGCCATCCGGGAACGGTTGCCGTCGCAGTCGCCAGCACTCAGCAGTCGGCCACGCGCATCGGCCACCCACGTGTTCGAGCGACCGCCGTCGGTGTCGGACACCACCGTCACCCGGCCGGGCAGATACGCGAACCGCGCCACGCGCCCGAACCGGGAGCACTGCGTGGCCACCCGGCCCCGACCGTCATAGCCGTTGCGCGCCTCGACCACCCCGTCCGCGTCGATCACCGCGCTGATCCGGCCCTGCTCGTCCCACTCGTAACGGCGCGAGCCCAACGGGCCCGTCGCCTCGACCAGCCGGCCCCGACCGTCGTAGCGGTACTCCACCCGGCGGCCGTCATCGGCCTGCACCGCGGCGATGCGCTCCCCGTCCCACTCGACGCCGATCTCGTGCCCCCGCAGGTGGCGGACACGCCGCAGCCGGCCGGCCGCGTAGTCGAACACGATCGTGGCACCCTCGGTCAGGGTGAACGAGACCGGCCGGCCCGCCGCGGTGAACTCCCAGCGGGCGCCGGCGTTGTTGGTGACGGCATAGCCCTGCCCGGCGGCCGACAGCCAGAAGTTGTCGTGCTCGGCGCGATCGAAACCCTTCCCCAACCGCGCGAAGACGATCTCGCGGCCGTCCAGCAGCGTCCACGTGGCCCCGTTGTCATCGAACCGCAGGCCGCAGCCATCGAACGACGCCCAGCCCGGACCGTGCCCACCGATCCTGGTGCTCAACGAGGAGTACGACCGGACCCAGCCCAGCAGCGCCGTGCCGCCCTCGTAACGCAGGTCCTCCTCGTTCTCCACGAAATTGCCGGTCGCGGTATTGACCGGGTCATCCGCATAGCCCGACGTCGGAGGATTCCCGATCGCCTGAACCGCCGGGATCTCCAGGCCCGGCCGCTGCTCGGAGATGCCGTAGGCCTCCAGGCTCGCCGAGATGGCCTCGTTCGAAACGGTTGAGATCACACCGGAACCGCCGGCCGCCTCGAAATTCGCCGCGACGACATCAGTGCGGGCGCAGTCGTTGTCATTGGAGGTGATGTAGTTGCTGAACCCCGCCAGCACCTGGTCGCAGCCGAGCTGGCCCCACTGGCACTTCGCCCGGAAGTCCTCCACCAGACCGCTCAGCGCGGACGGGGTCTGGCGGATCTCGTCGGTCGCCGCCCGCTCCTCCGAGGTGAAACTACGCAGATCATCAGGCAACGCGGACGAGACCCCTCCCTCCCTGGTCCCGGTGAACTCCTTGCGCTCACCGGCCGTCGGCGCCTCGTAGGTCTTGTCCATCTGCTCCACCGGCTCGGCCTTCGGAGGTCTCTCGTCATCATGGAACAGGTGCAGGAAGTCGGCCTTCTCGCCGAACTTGTCCCACTCCGAACGCGCATCGCGCTTGCGCTTCCACTCCCGCGCCGCATCGATCCGAGCCTGCTCGGCCCGCGCATCCTCCTCCAGGTCCCGCACGCCCTGGGCCACGTCCCGCAGACGGCCGGCCAGCAGACTCGCATCGCCGTTGGCCGTCTGGACGTTGTGAGCCCACAACTGCGAGTAGTACCCCTCGAACTTGGTGCCATAGGTGGCCCTGCGGCCGTTGCGCGGCCCGACCTGACCCTCCACCGATGCCGCCGCGGCATCGAGGCTGTCGGCAAGATCACCACTGACATTGAAATCCCACACGACATCGGACGTCGCATGAAGCTGATCAAGACTCATGTCATCCATGACGAGTCCTCCCTGGGGTGAAGAGGATGCGGGCAGTCTAACCGAACCGGTCATGCCGGCCAGGGGGTTCTTCATCGTGGACCGGGGCCGGACCCGCGTCAGGGGGATGGGGCTGCGCAGGCGGTCGCGGTCACGCCGGGCGCAACGCCCCGGGACATGCAGCGGCTCCCCCGGTCCCCTGCCCGGGCTCGGGGCGGCCGTCGGCCTGGTCGGCGTCGTCGGTGACGACGCCGGCTCCTAGGCCCCGTCCGCCCGGTGCCGTGCGGCCAGCGCCGCGCCGATGATGCCGGCCTCGTTGCGCAGCCGGGCCGGGACGATGGGCGTGCGCAGGTCGAGCAGGGGCAGGAAGCGTTCGTGCTTCTTGCTGACCCCGCCGCCGACGATGAACAGGTCGGGGCACAGCAGACGTTCGAGCGCGGCGTAGTAGCGCTGGAGGTGCCGGGCCCACTTCTTCCAGCTGAGGCCCTCGCGCTCGCGGTAGCCGGACGAGGCGCGCGTCTCGGCGTCGTGGCCGTCGACCTCCATGTGGCCGAGCTCGCTGTTGGGGATGAGCACCCCGTTGTGGAACAGCGCGGTGCCGATGCCGGTGCCCAGCGTCGTCATGATGACCAGGCCGCCCCTGTCGCGGCCCGCGCCGAAGCGCATCTCGGCGATGCCGGCGGCGTCCGCGTCGTTGAGCAGCGTGACCGGGCGGCGCAGCTGCCCGGTGAGGAAGTCCTCGGCCGCGAAACCGGCCCAGGTCTGGTCGAGATTGGCCATCGAGGGCGTGACGCCGTCGATGACCGGCGCGGGGATCGTGATGCCGATCGGGCCGTCGTCCCGCCCGGCGAAGTGCTCGACGATCTCGCCCATCGCCCGCGCGCAGGCGCTCGGCGTGGACGGCTGGGGAGTGGGGACCCGCAGACGGGGGAGCGCGAACTCGCCCCTGTCGAGGTCCACCGGTGCGCCCTTGATGCCCGAGCCGCCGATGTCGATTCCGAGGGTCATGAGCTCATGCTACGTGCTCGGCGGCCCGGAACCGTGCGCGACGGCTGTGCCAGGTGCGCGCCGGGGTCGCGTTCTGCGCGCTCCGGACCACCCGGTAGGTACGTTTGGGCCAAGTTCTCCGGGAGAAACTTGGGGATAATTGGGAATGAGGTTGCGAATGGTTGGGAACCATGCCTATGATGGATCTGCATCGGGCAACGGGGCACGAGGAGGATCAATGCAGACCAGACAGCGCCGCCGGACGATCCTGGCCCAGGTGCGCGCTCAGCAGTCAGTGAAGGTCGGCGAGCTGAGCCAGGAGCTCGGCGTCTCGGCCGAGACGATCCGCAAGGACATCCTCGACCTCGACGAGCGCGGTCTTCTTGAGCGCGTTCACGGCGGGGCCGTGGCGAGGGCCAACCGCGAGTCGGCGTACGAGAACCGCAGGGTCGTCAACGCGCAGGCCAAGCGGGACATCGCCGAAGAGGCCTTCCGGCTGGCGGCCGATGCCAGCTCGATCTACCTCGACTACGGGACGACCGCCTTCCAGATCGCCCGGCTCGTCGCCGTCGCCGATCCGGACGTCATGGTCGTCAGCAATTCGCTGCCGATCATCACGGCGCTCCTGCCGTGCCAGAACGTCCGGCTGGTCGTGCCGGGCGGCCAGGTCCGCCGCAACGAGAACTCGCTCGGCGGCCCGCTGACCGACAGGGCGATGCAGGGGCTGTTCTTCGACGTCGGCTTCTTCGGCTGCGCCGGCATCGCCGCGCGCAGCGGCATCACCAACTTCGACGCCGTGGAGAACGCGATCTCCCAGCTGGCCTCCGACCACTGCCAGCGGGTCGTCCTCGTGGCCGACCACTCCAAGTTCGGCTGCACGGCGGCCATCGGCGCGACGCCCGTCGACGCCGTCGACGACCTCGTCACCGACCGCGAGCCCGAGGGCGAGCTCGCCTCGCTCCTCGCGTCCTCGCACTGCACCATCCATGTGACCCAAGGACTGACATGAGCATTCTCATCGACCCGAAGTACGTCTTCACCGGGCTCGAGGCCGAGACCCGCCAGGACGTCTTCACCGCGCTCGGCGGGGCCCTCCTCGCCGACGGCCGTGTCGAGGACGACTACGTCGCCGCCCTGGCCGAGCGCGAGTCCGGCTACCCCACCGGCCTTCCGGTGCCCGGGGGAGTGGCCATCCCGCACACCGACGCCTCCCACGTGAGGCGCGACACCATCGCCATCGCCATCCTGACCAGGCCCGTCGTGTTCCACGAGATGGGCGGCGGCCCCGAGGACCTGGTCGACGTCTCCACCGTGTTCATGCTGGCCCTGGCCAGCGCAGGCGAGCACCTGAAAGTGCTCCAGAAGATCGTCAAGAGCATTCAGGAACCCGAGTTCCTCGAGACGATCCGGTCGGCCACCGACCCGCGGGTCATCGCCGACACCGCGTCCCGGGCCTTCGGCCTCGACGCCTGACCCAACCGGTCACAACCCGTACCCCAATCGATCGACCCTCCCGGGCCGGTGCACGCCTTCGTCCGCCGGGAGTGCCGTTCCCGCACCCGATTTCCCCACGGGGAACCGCCCCGAGTGGCGCGTTCCCAACCGATCCCAACAGTTCAAGGAGAACCACCATGAAGAAGATCCTCGTCGCCTGCGGTGGCGCCGTCGCCACCTCCACCGTCGCCGCCGAGCACGTGCGCGACCTGTGCAAGGCGAACGGCATCGACGCCGACGTCCAGCAGTGCCGCATCTCCGAGCTCGGGGGCCGCTCCGCCGACGCCGACCTGATCGTCACCACCGCCAAGGTCTCGCGCGACTACGGCACGCCCGTCGTCCACGGCATCGCCTTCATCTCCGGCATCGGTGCGGACAAGACCGAGGCCAGGATCCTGGAGATCCTCCGGGGCTGATCGGCAGGGCTCCGGGGCCCTGCCGCCCGGGACGCCGTGCCCGGCCGCCGCCACGGCCGCCCCGGAGCCCTGCCGCCGCCCGACAAGCTCCTCAAGCCATCACAAGGACTTCCACCATGATTCCAATGAACGCATTCCTCGATGCCGTCCAGTACATCGTGGACCTGGGCGCCAACGTCATGCTGCCCGTCATCATCTTCATCCTGGGCCTCATCCTGCGCCGCGGCGTCGGCAAGTCGCTCCAGGCCGGCCTGACGATCGGCGCCGGCTTCGTCGGCATCGGCCTGGTCATCGACCTGCTGAACGACAAGCTCGGCCCGGCCGCGGGCGCCATGGCCGAGAACTTCGGCGGCGGCCTCGAGATCATCGACCTCGGATGGCCGGGCACCTCGCCGATGGCCTGGGCCTCGAACATGGGGATCATCTCGATCCCCATCGCCATCGCGGTGAACATCATCATGCTGCTCACCAGGACCACCCGCGTGCTCAACGTGGACATCTGGAACATCTGGCACATGGCCTTCACCGGCATCATCGTCCAGCTGGCCACCGGCAGCTTCTGGCTGGGCGTGCTCGGGGTCGTCGTCCACGCGGCCCTGGCCTACAAGTTCGGTGACATGTACGGGGCCGTCACCGACGACTACTTCGGCCTCGAGGGCGTCGCCATCCCGCACGGCACCTCGGCCGTCATGGGCGTCTTCGCCGCCCCCGTCGACGATCTCATCGAGAGGATCCCCGGCCTGCGCAAGGTCAACATCAACACGGAGACCCTCGAGGAGAGGGTCGGCTTCTTCGGCCAGCCCATCGTCATCGGCACCGTCCTCGGCCTCGTCGTCGGCCTGCTCGCCCGCTACCCGATCGGCGACTCGCTGCAGCTGGCCGTCGAGATGGGCGCCGTCATGCTGCTCATGCCGATGGTCGTCAAGCTGATCATGCAGGGCCTCATGCCGATCGCCGATGCGGCCCGCGACATGCTGCAGCGGCACTTCAAGAACGCCGACTACAAGATCGGCCTCGACCCGGCACTGCTGCTCGGCCAGCCGCAGGTCATCTCCGCCAGCCTCATCTTCGTGCCGCTGTCGATCCTCATCGCCATCGCGATGCCCGGCAACCGCGTGCTGCCCTTCGGCGACCTGGCCACCATCGGCTTCTTCGTGGCCATCGCGGTGGGCATCCACAAGGGCAACATCTTCCGCACGCTGTTCAGCGGCACCCTCATCATGGCGGTGACGATCTGGATCGCCAACCAGATGGTGCCGCTCACCACCGAGCTGGCGAGGACCACCGACAAGCTCGGCGACGCCGCCCAGGTCGCCTCCCTCGACCAGGGCGGCAATCCCATCACCTATCTGCTCGCCCGCGGCCTGAGCGGCCGGGTCGGCATCGGCCTCCTCGTCATCGCCGTCCTGTACGTCTTCTGCTGGGCCTACACCTTCGTGAAGTACCGCCGCGGCGTCCTCTACCGCGCCGACGAGCCCGAACCGGAAGCCGAGGCCGCCTGATGAGTGGGACGAGGAACATGCGGGCACTGTCCGTGACCGGTGTGCGTCGGCTCGACCTGGTCACCCTGCCCGTCCCCGAACCGGGGCCCGGCGAGGTGCTGGTGCGCGTCGCCTGGTGCGGCATCTGCGGGTCCGACGTCCCCCGCTACTTCGAGGGCGGCGTCCACTCCTTCCCGCAGGTGCTCGGCCACGAGTTCTCCGGCGAGATCGCCGCGCTCGGCCCCGGGGTGACGGACCGGGCCGTGGGGGAGCGGGTCGCCGTGGCGCCGCTCGTGCCCTGCGGGCACTGCACGTACTGCCAGAAGGGCCGCCCGGCCCTGTGCGCCGGCTACAGCTTCATCGGTTCACGCCGCCAGGGCGCCATCGCCGACTACGTCGCGGTGCCGGACCGCAACGCCCTGCCCGTGCCCGGCGCCATGAGCCTGAGGTCGGCCGCCCTGGTCGAGCCGCTGACCGTTGCCGTCCACGGCGTGGAGCGCACCCGGGTGCGCACCGGGGCCCTGACGATGGTCCTCGGCGCAGGCGTCGTCGGCCTCATGACCGTCATGGTGCTGCTGGCCAAGGGCGCCCGCGTCCTGGTCTGCGACATCGACCCGGCCAAGGTCGCCGTTGCTGGCCGGCTGGGCGCCAGGGCGGGCACCGACGCGGCGGAGCTCGTCGCTGGCGAGGCTCCCGAGATCGTCATCGAGACGGCCGGTTCGGCCCTCACCCAGGCGATGGCCCTCGAGCTGGTCGCCAAGGACGGGCAGGTGGCCTATGTGGGCACCGGCCACGGCGATCTGGTGCTGGGGCCGGGCACCTTCGAGAGGATCCTGCGCGGCGAGCTCGCCGTGACGGGCTCGTGGATGAGCTACTCGGCGCCCTTCCCCGGCTACGAGTGGCCGGCCGCCGTCGGCCTGATCGCCTCCGGCGCGGTGGACGCCGAGTCCATGGTCACCGGCGAGTACGCGCTCGACGACGGCCCCCGCGCCTTCGAGGACATCAGGGACCCGCACGGGCTGCGGCTCAAGCTGCTCTACAGGCTGAGCGGGCGCTGAGATGATCACCGCCATCACACCGAACCCGGCGCTCGACGTGACCTACGAGGTGGACGAGCTGGTGCTGCACCGGACCACCCGGGTGCGCGCCGTGCACGAGCGCCCCGGCGGCAAGGGCGTCAACGTCGCCCGCATCGCCGCATCGCTCGGGCGGCGGGCCGCGGTCAGCGGCTTCCTGGGCGGGCGCGACGGGCGGGCCGTCGCCGAGCTGCTCGCGCGGATCGCCCCGGACGTCGCCCAGCGCTGGGTGCCGATCGACGGCAGCACCCGCCGCACGATCGCCGTCGTCGACGACCGGGACACCTCGATGCTCAACGAGCCCGGGCCGGCGGTCACCGCCCGGGACTGGACCCGGCAGGCGGAGCTGCTCGGCGGCGAGGACGGGCCGGTGGTCGTCTCCGGCTCGATGCCCCCCGGCTCGACTCCCGGGGACCTGTCCGGCCTCATCACCGCCGCGAGGTCCGCGGGGCGGGCGGTCATCGTCGACACCTCCGGCCCGCTGCTGCACGCCGCGGCCCGCGCCGGTGCCGATCTGCTCAAGCCCAACAACCACGAGCTGACCGCCGCGACGGGTCTGGAGGACCCGGCGGCGGGCGCCCGGGTGCTGCTCGACGAGGGCGCCTCGGCCGTCGTCGTATCGCTCGGCGCCGACGGGATGATGCTGCTCCTCGCCGGCCGGCCCGGGTGCTGCACGGCGCCGCCGGCCCGCGTCCTGTCGGGCAACCCGACCGGCGCCGGCGAC